>CAZVYA010000118.1:0-1565 GCA_964631225.1 uncultured Candidatus Saccharibacteria bacterium | reverse complement strand
AAAGCGTTCGGCGTGGAGACGATTATAGTGGACGCCAACTACCGCGGCGCCTTCTCGCTCGGTAAGTCTACTTCAGCCATTTCAGAAAAATTCATCCGCGAGCTACTGCGCGACAACCCCGCCGGCCAAGACTCCGAGATGACCCCGTTCTTCCTCGTTCGCCCAGCGAGGTGACACCTTACGGCTGCCGTAAGGTGTCACCTCGCGTTCATTGTTTCCACTCGATGAGGGAGCCGGCCTTGCGCTCCATGCGGTCGGCAGGGCGGACGTAACGCCAGTTCCCTTTTGGTACCAAATAATAATGTGGCAATTCACTGAGTGCGTCAGCGACGTCCCATAAATCTTTTTCGGACGTGAGCCAGTCAGTACCGAACTTTCGCATATCGAGCGGCTTGGAGTAACACTCCAACAGTTTTTCTCCCGTGGAGTTCAAGAACCATTCATGGAAATACGAGAGGACGAGCTCGCGTAGTGTTCGGTAAACCGGATCGCGGAAGCGGATTGTCGCATGATTAGTCTTACTGATGGCGCCCCAACGACCGCCACGCTTGTAGAGGGCGACGACGTGGTCATCGTCTCCCTTACCCATCCTCGGCGAGACATTCATAATAAGCGGCGGCTCGCCGTGGAGCCATAGCGCGGCGGCTGCCAAGAGAGCGCCCTCAATACAATGCGCACGCCGCGCCGCCAGCACTCGGCGCGGCGGCATATGATTAGGGCCACCCTGCTCCCAATTCATCGTGAGCTAGTCGAGAAAATCCTGTATCTTAATCGGCGTCGTGAGACGCGCGAGAGTCTTATATTCTCGCGACGAGAGTCCTGATTGTGCGAGAGTGAGCCGTTTCATAGGCTCAAGAATACATTATTTTAGAGCGAAATTGTTCGAGCCTCTGACCACCCTCGCGAGCTCTGCTTGTGTGCTCGGGATGCGGTTTATATTGACGTGTCCGACAACACGAACCGTAACACCCTTACAGATACCGAGGACCTGCGCAGCGTTCTTCATTCCCTTATCGGTCGTGGCGTAGGACGCCTTGTTACCGAGTAGAACGTCGACGCGATTGGTGTAGCGCGCGTTCATTGTATCTGCGATAACGCGATAACCGATAACATGCTCCACGACACCGTATCCGCAGTTATTCTGCGAAGAGGTCGGCCCGTCGAGTTTGATAATGGTACCGAACGGTAGTTCGTCAGCGAGGTCGCGCGAACGTGCCGCGACAATTTCAGGATTTGAGTATGCGCCCGAGGCGGTGACCAGAGGGTCGCCGTCAGTCTGCTCAGGTACGGCATTATAAGCCGTGAGCATCACAGGATAGCTCGGCTGGACAGGCGCCTCTGGCGCCTGTGCATGCGCGGGCATGCCCGACAAAAGCAAAAACCCCATAAGGGCTGTAAGTGGAAACATTTGTTTTTAGTTATCGAAATAGCCAATAGCTACCTCGTTATTCCTATATTAGCATATTGACAATATTCTGTCAATAGGTTGCAGTTGGCTCAAAATTCCTGAAAGAGCGGCCCCACATTCACTGTAGTCGTCTCCACCTTGTCCGCACCGTTGGTCA
>CAZVYA010000117.1:0-1599 GCA_964631225.1 uncultured Candidatus Saccharibacteria bacterium | reverse complement strand
ACGCTCTAAATCAGGCCATCTATGCTGGAACCGACAGAGCGCTTCGCGAGCGGTGGCGCGCAGGTCTCGCCGTGTCACTAGCGGCATTTGAACGGCTCTACGCGATTCTAGGAACGCATTTTGATTATTATTTCTTCGAGAGCGAGACTGCCGAGTCTGGACTGCGTATAGTGAGGGACGGCCTTAACAGGGGGATTTTTGAAGAGAGCGAGGGGGCGGTTATTTATCGCGGAGAGAAGAAAGGTCTGCACACGTTAGTATTTATTACTTCTAAGGGTACGCCGACATACGAGGCGAAAGAGATTAGCCTCGCGTTTCTGAAGGAAGAGAGGGTGCCGAGCGATCGCTCCGTTATCGTCACTGCCGCCGAGCAGGTAGGGCACTTCAGGGTCGTGCTAGCGGCGCTCGACGAGCTCGCGCCGCTCATCGCCAAGAAGACCGCGCATGTGCCGCACGGACTGCTCCGCCTCGCCTCAGGGAAGATGTCGTCGCGCGAGGGGAATGTAATCACGGCATCCGACTTCATTCAGAGAGTGATTAAAAAGGCGGGAGAAAAAAATGAAGACCCACTCATCGCGGAGCAAGTCGCCGTCGGAGCTATTAAGTATATGATTCTGCGACAGGCGCCCGGCTCGGATATTATTTTTGACGAAAAGAAGTCGCTCTCTCTGGAGGGAGACTCAGGACCGTATTTGCAATACGCTCTGGTACGAGCACGGAGCGTGCTGTCAAAGAATTCTGACGTCGTACGTCCCTCGTCAGATGTTGGACGTACGACGTCCAACACATACTTGATTGAGAGGATTATTCTGCATTTCCCCGAGGTAGTTGCGCGCGCGGCGCGCGAGCTCGCGCCAAATTTGCTCGTAAATTACCTCACCGAGCTGGCCGGAGAGTGGAACTCTTTTTATGCGCAGGAGCGCATTATCGGCGGAGAGAACGAGAAGCACAAACTCCTCGTCGCACGCGCCTTCGTTAACACAATGACTAACGGCCTCACTCTCCTCGGCATCCCCGCACCAGAGAAGATGTAGATTCAGCATTGTGGGCAACAGATAAATATGTTACGGTTCTTTCGGATAAAACACCAATAGAAAGGAGAAGCAGATGGCGATAGAAGGAGTTCACCCAGATTTGCAGGACGCTGCGTTCGAAATGTGGCTGGCGCATCAGGATTTTGAAGAAAACAAGGGAAGTATGCAGTACGCGCCGGAGTTCTGGGAAAGGTTTGAAGAGAAGCGTAACGCATACCGTGCCGCGAAGGCGGAGCTCGAAGAGAAACTGGGCCACCTTGTGTAATGTCGTACGAACACCACAGCCGCGAGGAGTCACTCGCGGCTGTTTTCATTTTTGGCTGATAAACGCTAGGATAGGCAGATATGGCTGATGCGTTAGGAAAGTCGGAAGCCGCGAAACGCGAGGAAGCGATTCTCGCGTTCTGGGAGCGCGAGCATATATTCGAGAAATCGCTAGCGAAGAAGTCTCCAAAGGGCGATTTTATATTCTACGAGGGTCCGCCGACCGCTAACGGCATGCCCGGCATCCACCACCTAGAGGCACGCGCTTTTAAAGATGCGATTCCGCGATACAAGACGATGC
>CAZVYA010000116.1:0-1635 GCA_964631225.1 uncultured Candidatus Saccharibacteria bacterium | reverse complement strand
AAATCTCGAACCTCTCGTCGCTATACACGCGCGTCGCACCGAGCCTTTCTGGCTGGTACTGCAGGTCCAAGGCTGTGTCTTTGATTATGTAGGAGACGTGATATTTTTTCAGATATTCTTTAATGTTCGGTTTAATATCGGTCCTGAATTTTTGTTCGAGGTCTGAGAAAAACTTCTCTCCGAGCAATCCTATCGGGGTGGGAATCGTGCCGCAGTCTTTATCCTTATCCCAGAAGAATAGTATCCGGCAAATTTTAGTACCTCGCTCAATGGTCTTCGCATTATGCGCGATGTCCTGCCGCCCCAGATACAGCGCCATGTCGTTCTTAAGGCTCTCGACGGTCGGGGTGTTGAAGTACTGCGAGACTAGATATCGCTCGCGGAACTCGTCGTCGGATACCAACTGCCACATAGCGGGGGCCGCGAAGAGCACGAAATGCTTTGTGAATATAGGGAGTA
The DNA here is from genome assembly GCA_964631225.1 of uncultured Candidatus Saccharibacteria bacterium. Taxonomy (GTDB): domain Bacteria; phylum Patescibacteriota; class Minisyncoccia; order Phycocordibacterales; family Phycocordibacteraceae; genus C7867-001. The sequence goes on along the minus strand of CAZVYA010000116.1, from coordinate 1,176 downwards.
TCGGGGAGAGAGGGTCGTGCGGTTCATTCCATACCGCTACAGGACTGTCTTCAGCGTTCTCGAGCCACGCGAGAGGTCCAGCATATAACTGCTGCGTCTGCCAATACGCGCGATGCGCTTCCGGATGCGAAAATGTGTAAAAGGCGGCGTATGCATAGCGCAGGCTCACAACTGCGCATATAGCCACTACTGCGAATGCGAATAGTCGCAGTCCTGCGGTAAGCTCCGTGCGCCGCTTCCACAGATGCGCCCCCATAAGAACGGTAGCCAGAGCTAGCCACGGGAAAATAAACACGCGGATATGCTCTCCGGTCTCGAGCAACTTGCCGGTGAATAGATTGCTCCCCTGCATGACCCATAGACCTAGACCACTGATGGCGAGAAATAGTCCCAGCTGAACGAATTCGGTGTCCTCGCGCAACGCACGTGTACGAAAGTAAAGTACCGCCAAGAAAGCGAGTATGACGCCAACCCATCCGCCGGAATAGATTACCTCGGCCATCGGGAGATGTGTGTTCACGAGCCCGAAACGGCTGATACTCTCCCAAAAGTGCGGTGATGAATTAGAGAGCCAGAACGTGTAGAGCGGAATAGGTAGGCCGATAATCACGCCGATGCATGATGAAAGAAAGGTCGCCTTCATGAGTGGCCAATTCTTCTTGGCGAGCGCGTAGAGGAAGAGGAGTCCGAGCGTGATAATAACAGTCTGCCAGAGATACGCGTACAGATAAAACGAGGCGCCTGTCGCCGCGGCGAGCAGATATATATTCTTACGGTTCTGTTCCCGTACTAGACGAACGAATGCTACATAAAACAGAATATAGAACGGAAGCACAGGTTGTAGATTCGCAGAGCGCCACATATACGGATAGAACTGAATATATTGAAGCAACGTTCCGACGACGGCGATCCACTGTGGAACCATTAATTCTCTGAAGAGACGGTAGAAGAGTGCTGCGAACACGAGACTCCACAAGACGAAATTGAGCAGGAGTGTCGCATTAAACGAGAGGCCGGCGAAAAGCGGAATAGCATTCAGCCACGCGCCACCGAAGATGACCAGCGGCGGGTCGTAACGGTGCTCCAAGAAATACGGATTGCCGTCGTTCAGGTATCCCTCTCCTATGTTTTGCACATGCGCCTGATAGAAGTTCTCGTCTATAAAGGTCGGCGTAA
>CAZVYA010000115.1:0-1672 GCA_964631225.1 uncultured Candidatus Saccharibacteria bacterium | reverse complement strand
TGGTGTGTTCGCGGGCGGCAAGAGAGGGAACTACGCCTCCATATTTGGCGTGAAGCTTAACTTGGGAGGATACAACATTGGAAAGTATTCTGACCTCTTGATCTTCTCTCCCTGCGGGAGATCTGCCGTAGGCAGACAAAACTGCCATCGCCGTATCATCGCAGGATGTTTCTATACCCAAAATTTTCATTGCTGGATTTTACCACTTTCGTTGATTTTTGTCAGATTTTGATGTAAAATTCCTCAGTTATTGGCCCCATCGTCTATCGGTTAGGACGCCCGGTTTTCAACCAGGTAAGAGGGGTTCGACTCCCCTTGGGGCTGCCATGTCGGATGTACGCCCGTCGTACGTCCCAAAAGTCCTGAATAGAAGCCCTTTTTCAGCGGTTCGAAATCGCCGAAGCACGAATCCAGCCGGCAACAGAAGCTCGCTGAATCCTCGCTTCGCAGAAACAGGCACAACCTGCCACATCACGTTCAGATCGGATAGCGCACCGGTTAGATCGTTGATGTCGGTATCGGTCAAAGATCCGTCAGCTTCGTTTAACTCGCTTGCCTGCACCTTGAAGAGCTCCCTTCTCACTCGCTCCCTTTGGGCGATGAACTCGTCATCGGACACAAGGCGCGCGGCTCTTATCGAAATCAGCTCCTGAAGCTGAACTTTCAAGTGCTCTGCTTCTTCCTTTCTTCTGGTGGCTGCCTGTCGGACTTGCTCCGTTTTCTCCGAGCGTGCGGACACAATCTCGCTGATGATTCCTGTTGCCAGGTGATACGGCACCGACGCGTCGGCGAGAATTAGGCAGAACTCGTCGTGGACCGACGACGCAGAATAGCTCTTCGTGCGCGTGGAACACTCGGAGCGGAAACACTTGTAGTACGGATATCGTTCACGTCTTCCTTGCGCAAAATACCCGGTCATGAGCCGCTCGCACGAAGGGCATCGAACGAGGCCTCGAAGCGGGAAGGCGTCAGTGAGTCGATGATGCGGCTGGGAATTGCCCCGGCCAGCGACAATCTCTTGAACACGGGCAAACTCTGCCGGGCTCACCATCGCCGCATGACGACCGACATATTCATCTCCGCTCCAGGGATCGCGAAGCACGCCGGCGTAATACGGGTTGGAGAATAGATGGTCAAGGAGCTGGGCACTCACCAAGCGACCTCGATAGGCATGAACGCCCCAGGTATGGAGTAGACGCAGGATGTCTGCCTTGGCATACGCGCCGGTGGCGAACAATTGCCACGTCTTCCGAATCGGCTCAAAACAACGCGTGTCAGGCTGGTCCGGTTGGGTTTTCTTCCCGACCTTCGGCGGAAGATACCCAAGCGGTGGCTTCCAAGGCCAGATACCTTCTTTCAGGCGTTGCCGCATGCCCTGGATAGTGCGGAGCGCCCTGATGTCGTTGTCGAATTGCGCGAATCCCGCGAGGATTGTTTCGAGGAGCTTTCCGTTCGGATCGGCTTGAATCGGTTCGGTCACGGAGACGACTCCGACGCCAAGCTTTCGGAGCGCCGCCTTTATCGTATAGTGGTCTTCAACGTTCCTGGCGAACCGGTCAACCTTCCAGACCAGCAGAACTTCAATCGCTCGCTTCTTGTCCCGGCAGTAGCTGAGAACCTCAAGCAACTGTGTGCGGTCGGCAAACTTGGCGGATTCTCCCTCTTCGATAAA
>CAZVYA010000114.1:0-1743 GCA_964631225.1 uncultured Candidatus Saccharibacteria bacterium | reverse complement strand
GTAAAAATCATTCGCAAAGAAAACGGAGGGAAGCACACGGCATTGAACGCCGGTATCGCCGCTACCGAGGCTGAGTTCATCGGCTGTCTCGACGCCGACTCGTTCGTAGAGCCGGACGCGCTTGGCGAGATAATTCCCTGTTTTAACGACCTACAGGTCGCCGCTGTAACTGGAGCGATGTCTGTGCATAAACCGATAACGATGCTCCAACATATGCAGAACGCCGAATATATATTCGGCATCACCTTCCGGCATGCTATAGCCTCTATAAACGGCCTATACGTCACTCCGGGACCATTTTCATTCTACCGACGCGACGTTATCAACAATCTCGGCGGATTCCGCTATGGGCACCAGACGGAGGACATGGAGATGGCGCTACGTATCCAGCAGGCAGGGTACGGCATCGAGAACGCTCCGCGAGCGCGAGTCTACACCAAGGCGCCGGCGACGATCGCCAAGCTAGTGAAGCAGCGCACGCGTTGGACAACCGGCTTCTTACGCAACGTGCTCGGAGAATACAGAGGACTCATATTTAGTCGCCGACACGGCGCGCTCGGTATGCTTATGCTACCGAGCGCTATCGTCGCCATTGTGAGCGGGATGCTCCTCTTTTTCCTCATGCTTTTTGAACTCACACAAAGCGCCGTTACGGCGCTGTCGGTACGGGCGGGTATACCGTTCTCCTATGCTTTCGTACCGCACGCTTCATTCGACTGGTTCTACTTCCCTGTTACCTTTTATGTACTTCTTGGCATCACAACTCTAGTCGCTTCGCTGGCTCTCATATTCGTTGGTAAACGTATTTCAAAAACTCCCGGCGGTATAACAATCGGTCTAGTATCTTACACGCTGCTCTATGGACTTGTGGTGCCCTTCTGGCTTCTGCGCGCCACTGCCGACGTCACGTTCGGCACGCGCCGCGACTGGCTGTCGTCTTAATCATGTCACTAGTGGCCCGAAACGCGCTCATAGCTCTCGGCATTACGGTCCTCCTCGCCGGCACTGTCGCCTACGCCGTAAATTATTTAAACGGAGTACGCGTAGCAGAACTCTCTACAATAGAAGACCAGCTCGCCATCGACACGCTGTCTCTGGACACGCAGTTCTCTCTGCTTGAATCAACACCGTGTGACAGCGTCGCATCTTCAACAACTCTCACCAGCGAGCTCACCGACTTCGGGAATCGTCTCTCATACGCCGAGAATCAGCTCGGTAGCGACAACGAGCAGGTGCTGCGGCTGAAGGAGCGCTACTCGCTTCTAGAAATCCGCGATTATCTCATCACCAAACGATTCGCCACCGTCTGCGGTACGAAGCCGGTGACGGTGCTCTACTTCTACAGCAACGCGGGCGACTGTGCCGACTGCAACAAGGCCGGCTATGCTCTCTCGTATCTGCACGACACTTATCCTAGTCTGCGCGTCTACTCTTTTGATTACAACCTTGACCTAGGCGCATTAAAAACATTCATAGCAGTTACGAAGGTAAAAAATACCTTACCTGCTTTTATAATTAACGACAAACAGTTCTACGGCTTCACCTCGCTTGAAGATCTTGAAAAACAATTTCCGAAAGGAGCTCTATCTACTACTACTTCAACTAAACTCTGATTGAGTCCCTATTAAAGCACGCTAGAACCAATTTCGCCCAACACACGACCCAATGATTACTCGCCCGCTCGCAGACTCGCGGGCTCGCCGCCGCGGACGGCGGCCGCCCTTCGCCCTGCCGCTCTCATAC
>CAZVYA010000113.1:0-1761 GCA_964631225.1 uncultured Candidatus Saccharibacteria bacterium | reverse complement strand
TGTACTCCATATATACGCTATCTCCCGTTTACTGGCAAATGGTAGTACGATGGTGGTAATGATTCGGCAGATTCGCGGAAAGGTGCTCAGCGTAGGTCTCGTCAGCGCCGTGGTAGAGGTCGCCGGCTTTGGCGTGTTGGTGCGCATGATTTCTCCGCAGACGCTCTCAGTCGGTCGTGAGGCATCGCTCGCGACACACTTGGCTGTTAAGCAGGACGGCATGGAGCTCTACGGTTTCCCTGATGAGGCCGACCGTGACTTCTTTGAACTCATCATTTCTGTGTCCGGTATCGGACCAAAAACTGCCCTATCAGTTATGCGTAAGGCGCCACGAGAATCTTTAGAGGGCGCCATCGGTTCGCGCGATCTGAATTATTTAACAAAGGTCGTCGGGCTCGGTAAGAAAAGCGCGGAGAAGATGTTGGTGGAGCTTGCAGACAAGGTCGGTCCTCGCTCACACTCGCGCGAGGACGGAGAGGTCTTTGACACTCTGGTCGCCCTCGGCTACACCGAGCGCGAAGCGCGTAAGGCTCTGCAAGCTATTCCCGAGGGCGTAACCGGCAAGGAGGCGCGGCTTAAGGCGGCGCTCTCATCCGGTCACTAAATATCATGTACGAGTTCGTCAACTACGCCGTCCGAGTGTTGAAAAAGGTCGTGCCTGAATCGGCGGTACGGCCTCTGCGTCCGCTTTACCACCGAGCGCTCGCATTCTTCATGGCGCTCTCCTACGGCTTCCCCGCCCGAAGACTCGTAGTCATCGGAGTTACGGGGACGAAAGGAAAATCTACGGTGTGCGAGATGCTTTTTTCAATTCTGCGTGCAGCGGGCCACAAAGCGGCGCTCGTTTCTACCATTCGTTTCGCGATAGAGGACGGCTCGGAGCCGAATCTCTACAAGATGACTCTCCAAGGGCGCGGATTCGCGCAGGCATTTATGCGGCGCGCGCTCGACGCGGTATGTACACATCTTGTTATAGAGGTGACGTCCGAAAGCGTTTTGCAGTATCGCCATTGGTTCTTGGGCCTGAACGGACTCGTTGTAACAAACATGCAACGCGAGCACATCGAGAGCCACGGCTCGTTTGAAAAATATGTCGCCGCGAAACGCGCGATTGTTGATGCCCTTGTCCATTCACGGAAAAACTCAAAAATACTAGTCGCAAATTCTGACGTTGCGGAAACCAGAGAATTTCTTTCCGCGAGAATTCCTCGGGCGGTCGGGTTTGGCGCGAGCGAGCTGAAAAATATTTCAGGAGACGAGCGAAGTGTGCGTTTTGAGTATTCCGATGTACCATTTTCTCTTCCATTGCCGGGCGCCTTTAACGCGCTGAACGCTCTCGCGGCGATTAAACTATGCGAGGCTCTCGGTGTCTCAGTCGAGACCTCTGCGCGAGCTCTCTCCTCACTCCCGCCGGTACGCGGACGCGTTGAGCATGTCGACGTCGGTCAGAATTTTTTTGCCGTCGTTGATTATGCCCACACGCCTGATTCTCTACAAGCGCTTTATGGTGCCTTTCCAAATCGCAGAAAAATTTGCGTTCTGGGGAGTACCGGCGGTGGCCGCGACAAGTGGAAGCGTCCTGAGATGGGTCGAATAGCCGACGAGATGTGCGAAAAAGTATTTCTCACGAACGAGGACCCCTACGACGAAGACCCGCAAGCAATCGTTGACGCGATGGCGAGAGGTATGAAACGCCGTCCGGAAATTATTCTTGACCGACGAGGGGCTATACGCGCGGCCCTGCGGACTGCACAGACGGGA
>CAZVYA010000112.1:0-1799 GCA_964631225.1 uncultured Candidatus Saccharibacteria bacterium | reverse complement strand
CTCCGCGGAGCTCTTCGCCCCGCTGACGTGGTCATGACTGCCAGCAGCTTTCCTGTACGCTTCTACAGAAGAATATCCGTGTTCGTATGCCGTTTTCAGAGCAATTTCGTTATGGATCTTTGACTGAAACGATTTCGGCATTCAGCGCTTGAAACTTAGGATACAGCTTCGCGAGTTCTTCCAATTCTGTCGGACAAATGAAGGTGAAGTCAGCTGGATAGAAGACAAGCACCGCCCACTTCCCCCGCAGTTGCGAGAAGCTCATCTCCTTTATTACATTGTCGTGGTATGCCTCAAATGCAAAGTCCGGTATCGTCTCGCCGACCTTCACGAGCGATGTGTAGTCGCGCACTTGGTCGTGGAACTCTCCGCAGCGTTCGCAGTAATTGCTCTTGGTCTCTTTCATAGAAATAGTAGTTAGGCGTTAGGCACTAGGCGTTAGCTTCTTGCATATCTAATGCCTAAAGCCTAACGCCTAAGAGCTACTTCCATGATACCATCGCGACTGATGGCAACACAAACGAAAATTCTCTGTATCGCCGGACCGACTGCGTCTGGGAAATCTTCCCGCGCAGTTGAAGAAGCTCTGAAACGTAACGGGGAGATAATCTCAGTTGATTCGCGGCAGGTGTATCGAGGGCTCAATATCGGCACAGAGAAGATAATGACTGAAGAAATGCGCGGCGTTCCGCATCATCTCATAGATATTCGTGACGCGATCGAAACTTATTCTGCAGGAGATTTCATTACTGATGCAACACGTCTGATTAAAGAAATAGCGGCGCACGGGAAACTGCCGATACTCGTTGGTGGGACGCATTTTTATTTTGACGCGCTTCTCTACGGCCTCCCTACCGGCGTTGACGCGAACCCCGCACTGCGCGAAGAACTTGAAAAACTTTCTACAGAAGAGTTATATACGCGCGTCCGCGAAGCGGACGCGCGCAGGGCCGCTGAACTCGACCCGCAGAACCGTCGTCGTCTTATCCGCGCGCTGGAGATTATTGAAGTAAAAGGAGACGTTCCCGCGAGGTCGAACCTAGCTACAAAATATAACGTTGAGTGGGTTGTTATTGATCCGCAGCGCGAGGAACTACGCGCGCGGATTGATGCCCGCCTAAAGCAAGCATTAGGGCGGGGACTCATTGATGAGGTCCGCCGTGTGCGCGAACAGGTTGGCGATACGCGCCTAAACGAACTTGGACTTGAATATAAAACCGTTGGTGAATATCTAAACTTGGCGGTTCAACCGCCACTTGGCGGTTCAACCGCCAAGTTATTTTCAACGCTGTCGGCAAAGCTCTGGCAGTATGCCCGCCGACAGAAGGCATGGCTGCGCAAGCTCTCTATTTCGGCAGTATCGTCGCGCCCGGACAGACACTCACACCGAGGTTTCTACCAGCATCCTCTTGACTCACAGAAAAAGGAGCACTAATGGTGTAGTTTAACTCGCACAAGTCGTTTTGTGCGAGTCCGAGACGCTGTTCCAGAAAGAGTTCTACTTGTGTGCGAGTTTCGCCGATTGGTTCCCGCAAAAGTTCAATAGTAAAAAACTGTGTTGTCTCTATATACATAATTAGATACGGCGGAGAGCTTGTTCCCGTCGTCGTTTGATTTAATGGATATCCAAGGCTGTAGTAGCCTGGATTTACTGGGTCACTATACGTGTCTGCATTCTTCAAAAAATTGTTGACAAATGAAGTATCGCCGGAGGACACGTACGACACCGGCCGTGAAGTTCCGTCTTGGCTGGTATTTTGGGCGACCGGGAGACTGGTGGTGTCTGTTTGTACGGTACT
>CAZVYA010000111.1:0-1821 GCA_964631225.1 uncultured Candidatus Saccharibacteria bacterium | reverse complement strand
CCATTCAGTTTTTTCAGCATCAGTATAGTGTACAGCATTTTTCAGCAGATGTGGTATATTAAATAAACAGCCCGCGAGGCTTTTTTAATTTTATGGAAATCAGGAACATCGCCATCATCGCGCACGTCGACCACGGGAAGACGGCTCTTACCGACGCCATATTGAAGCAGACCGGAGCGGCGAAGGAGGGCACGACGATGGACACAAACGCTCTTGAACAGGAGCGCGGTATTACTATTTATGCTAAAAATGCGGCGGTTGAATACAAGGGTACAAAAATAAATATCGTGGACACGCCAGGCCACGCTGATTTTGGCAGCGAAGTAGAACGTGTCTTGCGCTCTATAGATTCTGTTCTTTTAGTCGTGGATGCACAGGAGGGCCCGATGCCACAGACGCGCTTTGTATTAAAGAAGTCGTTGGAACTCGGCCTTAAGCCCGTCGTCGTTTTAAATAAAATAGATAAACCAGCGGCTGATCCAGCGCGCTCGCACGACCAAGTGCTGGAGCTCTTCTTGGAGCTCGGCGCCTCCGACGAGCAGTCCGACTTTCCAGTTGTGTACGCGATCGGACGCGACGGTCGCGCATCATTGAATCCCGATGACCTGTTAATGGGCGACTCGAAGGCGAGCATGGACCTCACGGCTCTTCTTGATTTGATTCTTGAAAAAGTCACCCCTGCTTCGCGAAACGCTACGCAGGGCGCAGCACTCATGTCACAGCCCTTTAATTTAGCTTATGATAATTTCCTAGGTCGTATGGCAGTTGTCCGCATTTACGAGGGAACCGTGAAGCCGAACCAGACTGTTTTTATAAAGAAGCCCGACGGGACAACGCGCACAGGTAAGACAACAAAGGTATTTACGTTTAAGGGGCTAGAGAGGGTAGAGGTTGCTGAGGCCTCGGCAGGCGACATCGCGCTCGTCGCGGGCCTCCCAGACATCTATATAGGTGAGACCGTGACTACTAACGAGTCAGCTACGCCTCTGCCGGCTATCGCCGTAGATGAGCCGACCATCGCGCTCAACTTCCTCGTCAACAACTCGCCGTTTGCTGGGAAGGAAGGGAAATATGTGACCAGTCGCCAGATACGCGATCGCCTCTTGAAGGAGCTAGAAGTGAACGTCGGACTCAAAATAGATTTCGATAAAACAGAAGTATTCCACGTCTCGGGCCGCGGCGAGCTACACATCGCCGTGCTTCTAGAGAATATGCGCCGCGAGGGATACGAACTACAAGTCTCTCAACCGCAGGTTATCATCCGCGAAGAGAACGGTGTGAAGCTGGAGCCGTTTGAAGAAGTCATTATAGATACGCCGTCGGAGTTCCAAGGTGCCATTATAGAGAAGCTGGGGAGTCGTGCATTCGTGCTCCAGAATCTCACTCAGCACGGCAACATAGTGCGTCTCACGCTCGTTGGCCCTACGCGCGGGCTCCTCGGCTACAAGAACATGTTCATTATTGATACCAAGGGCGAGGGGATTCTCTCTTCGCGCGTGCTCGGCTTCCAGCCATACGCCGGTGAAATAAAGAAGCGTCAGGTCGGCTCTATGATATCTATGGCGAGCGGGAAATCACTCGGCTATGCGCTCTGGTATCTGCAGGACCGCGGTCAGCTCTATATTAAGCCCGCGACAGAGGTGTATGAGGGCATGGTGATAGGGAACACCGCCAAGGGCGAAGAAATGATGGCGAACCCGACGAAGGGGAAGAATCAGTCCAACGTTCGCACTTCTTCTATGGACGAAGCCATCGTGCTCGTGCCGATATTTGATTTGACTATTGAGAGGGGTATGGAAATTATGGGCGACGACGAATATT
>CAZVYA010000110.1:0-1879 GCA_964631225.1 uncultured Candidatus Saccharibacteria bacterium | reverse complement strand
TCGCAGATAAGTCTTGAGCCCTGCGAGCGCGCGTTCTGCTTTATGCTCCTGGTAGAAGCCCAATCCCACGTTGACCACGAGTGCAGCACAAATGAAAAGTGAGTCGCGCAAGTGTCCGGTAACGAGCGTGACGATACCCGCAACCGCAAGGATGAGAATGAGCGGACTCTTGAATTGCTCCAGGAGTATCAGGAGTCCGGTTGTGCGGCGCTCCTGCTCAATAATGTTGGCACCATATAGGTGAAGACGCCGCGCGGCCTCGTCTTCGCTGATACCGTCGCGTACATCTGTCTCCAATATATCGACAACGTCGGCTTCCGGTAGAGACCAGAAACTCTTTTCGAGCACTTCAGCGTTCGAAGGCATGAAAAGATTATAGCCCGCCGAAGAGCGCGTCTTTCAAAAAGGCTTTAATTAATCTCAATGTCGATGTGCCTGATGCCTGGGTGAATCTTTCTGATGCGCGCCTCTATCTCGTCTATTTTTTTGCCCATGAGGCGCGGAATACGGTCGGCGTAATCAACACAGAATCGCTTGAACGCTTCGTAATCATTCCGAACTTCTTCGTATTGGTCGCTCAGCGCAGATTGTTGGAAGGCCTCGCCGAAGAGTGCCGCACCGTTGAACTCCACATCACACTTGATTCGGTAGACGCCGAAGCCCAAGACGACTGATTTGAAATCAATCACTTTTTCTATTGCTGGTTCACGGAGTAACAGCTCTTCTATCTCCTCCTGCAATTTTTCCGGGATGGCGCGCCCTAAGAGGTATGAGCGATTCTTTATGATAAGAACCACAGCGACGATACCCAAGAGTGCGGCAATGATAATAGAGCCTGCGGCATCCCACAGAGGAGAGCCGGTGTAGTAGGAAAGCACGATGCTCACAGCAGCAATGAAGACTCCGGTGACGGCGACTGCATCTTCGAGAAATACCGCGAGCGTAGAAGGGTCAGCCTGCGCCAGTCGCCGTGCCCAACGCATTCGCGGAAACATTTTTTTCAACTGAGAGGCGGCTATCCAGAGCGTATAAGACTCTATAATGAACGCCGCAACGAGCACGACAAATACAACCAACGATATTTCTACTTCGTGCGGATGGAGAAATGATGTGATGCCGTGATACGCAGTCACCCCCGCGCCAACGAAAAATATACCGCATGCCGAGATGAGCGCCCAGAAAGAAAGCTCGTTGCCATACCCGTATTCAAAATCCTCATCGGCTTTTTTGAGTGAACGGCGCAATCCGATAAGAAGCAGTATTTGATTCGCCGTGTCTGCGAGACTATGTATCGCCTCCGAGAACATCGAACTCGAACCGGACACCGCCGCGGCGAAAAATTTAATGATGGTAACTACCGTATTACCGATGACTGCGGCAGCGACCGACTTAAATCCCATTGTACTATTGAGTGCCATGTACCTCAGTGTAATAGATTCGGCTGAATCCGCGAATATGAGAGAGCGTTCCGCCGGAGCAGGCAATCGTATCGATTACTTCCACGGCAGGGGCACATCAACGATTGTAAAAATGCTCGTGTAGTCGTCGGTCCACACCGGTGTATTTTTAATATCAGGGAGTCGTGAGCCTGCGTTGGCGAAAATGGTCGCCGCGAAAGCTTTTGGGCTTTTGGTGAGCAGCACCCAGTTCGTGGCACTACCAAAGTCGCTGGAATCTCCCGAATCCCGGATGACCATGGCGTCCATCCCCAATTGCGCGGCGATGCGCAATACAATCGGCGCGAGGTTGAGATACCGGTTCGACACATGGACTGCGATGATGCCCTCCTTGTCCCGCAAATGCTCGGCATACAAAGCGACAGCCTGCATGGTGAGAAGGTGTACCGGAATCGTATCGTCGCTGAAAGCATCCACGACTA
>CAZVYA010000109.1:0-1956 GCA_964631225.1 uncultured Candidatus Saccharibacteria bacterium | reverse complement strand
ATATCTCCCGAAGTCGCGCGCTATCGCTACAGCAGCTCAGGATGCGCTCCCGAGCGAGGTCCTCGTTGAGTTCCCAGGCAATATATATATTCCGGCGTCTCTCGCACACGAAGGCAACGGTATCGCTATATTCGGATTTTCAGACGGAGCAACATTACCTAAAGTGAATGCGCCGACTCTGGTCGCGGCGAACAGCCTGCGTCTCGGCGCGACCGTCCTCGCAATATCCGCAGACGGCTCCGCAGCGACAGGCATTGTCGCGCGCGTGAGCGAGAAGGGCGTGCACACCACGTTACCTGATATCGGTACGGGAAGTGCGGCGGTCGACCTATCCGGCAATCTTATAGGCATCGGCGCCGGAGCCGTCCCGGGGCTGCTAATCAGCGCCGATAAAATAAGCGCTCTTCTCATAGCGACATCGACGACTGCGACCTCTACCTCGGCGAAGAGGTAATATTTCATATCTATGCCGCCATTTAATAATTTCACTACCAAGGCCAAAGAAGCGGTTCGTCGCGCGCACGAACTCGCGATAGAGCGCGGGCAGAATCACGTATCGCCTCTCCACCTACTCGCCGCACTTGTGCTACAAGAGGAATCGCTAGTTTTTTCTATGCTTGACCGCATGGAGGTTGACACGGTTATGCTCGCCGACGCCGTGCTCGAACACTTGGAGGCTCCGGAAAGCGCGTCCGTACTCTCTCCTTCATATCAGATATACCTCACGCCCGAGCTTGCACAGGCGCTTGAAGCATCAGGAAAGATTGCCGCGCGCATGAACGACACCTTTGTCGGGACCGAGCATCTTTTCCTTGCAGTTCTCGAGCACCCAGGCCCTTCAAACGATATTATTACGCGCTTTAACATCGGCCGAGACGCGGCTCTCGCAGTTCTTAAGGAGTTGAAGAGCTCTAAGGGTGCGGTCGGCACAGAGCCTAAGCGCTTCCGTGCGCTCGCCAAGTATGCGAGGAATCTCACCAAGCTCGCCTCAGAGAATAAGCTAGATCCTGTTATCGGACGCGATCAGGAGATTAATCGCGTAATCCAGATTCTCGCGCGCCGCACCAAGAATAATCCGGTTCTTATCGGCGAAGCCGGAGTCGGTAAGACTGCTATCGCCGAAGGGCTCGCCGCGCGCATGGCGACGAATGATGTGCCAGAATCACTGAAGGGCAAAGAGCTTCTCTCACTCGACCTCGGACTTATGATAGCCGGTACCAAGTATCGCGGAGAGTTCGAGGAGAGGATGAAGAACGTGATGAAGGAAGTGGAGAGGGCGGAAGGGAAGGTGATTCTCTTCGTCGACGAGCTCCACACTCTTGTCGGCGCCGGAGGCGCCGAGGGCTCTCTCGACGCGTCCAACATGCTGAAGCCGGCGCTCTCTCGAGGTGAGATTCGCGTTATTGGCGCGACGACGCTGAAGGAGTATCAAAAATATATAGAAAAAGATGCGGCGTTAACAAGGCGTTTTCAGTCTGTGTTTGTGAGCGAGCCCTCGGTTGAAGACGGAATCGCGATTCTGCGCGGACTCCGCGACAAATACGAACTCTTCCACGGAGTACGTATCACCGACGGCGCCATCGTAGCCGCGGTAGAGCTCTCATCGCGCTATATCAGCGACAGATTTTTGCCCGACAAGGCCATTGATTTGATAGATGAAGCTGCGAGCGGTCTGCGAATAGCGCTCGAGAACAAACCGCCTCAACTTGAAGAGACTGACAGAAAAATTCGTCGTCTAGAGATAGAAAAACAGGCTCTCCAGAAAGATTTGGAGGGAGAACGCGCTAAAGAAATTAAAGAGCGCATCAAGGTTATTGATAAGGACGTGGCTGATTTGAAAGAGAAGACCAGCGAGCTGGAGCTTAAGTGGAAAAATGAAAAAGAAGTGTTGACCGGCATCCGCGCGAATAAGACGGAACTGGAGAAACTGAAGATACAGGCGGACAATGCCGAGAT
>CAZVYA010000108.1:0-1977 GCA_964631225.1 uncultured Candidatus Saccharibacteria bacterium | reverse complement strand
CGGATTGCAGAAGACGAGAAGAAACGTCTCCTGACCGAACTCGATAGCGAATATAAGTCCAAGTACAAGTCGCTCGGAAGTGACAAGGAGCGTGATGCGCTGAAGGAGAAAATGACGCTCGCTAAGGCCGAGATTGAAGGCATTATCGTCGGCAGAGTACTCGACGAGCTTGAGTATCACCGTTTCTCTGTGAAGTACGGCGGGCTGTTTGAAGCGAGGATAGGCGCCGAGGCTATCTATGACATTTTCTGCAAGCTGGATTTGAAAGAACTTGAGAAAACTCTTGCCGCGCGTTACGAGAAGGCAGGTGTTGCCGAACGCGAGAAACTCGCGAAACGTCTCTCGCTTATCGCAGGTCTCATGGCTTCCGGCGTGCGCCCCGAATGGTTCTTTCTCACGCGTATTCCCGTCATCCCGCCGGCGCTTCGCCCGATGGTCGCTCTCGAGGGCGGTCGCCACGCGACAAGCGACGTGAACGACCTATATCGCCGCGTTATCAACCGTAACAATCGTTTGAAGAAGCTTATAGACATACACGCGCCGGAGGTAATCCTACGCAACGAGAAGCGCATTCTACAAGAGGCCGTTGACGCTCTATTGGACAACTCTATCCGTAAGAGTGGCGCCTCAGCCGGTGCGATGACCATGGCGCAGCGCCGCCCACTCAAGTCCCTCGCCGATTATTTGAAGGGTAAGCAGGGATACTTCCGCCAGAACCTGCTCGGTAAACGCGTAGACTACTCAGGACGCTCGGTTATCGTTGTCGGCCCGGACCTCGAGCTCGACGAATGCGGTCTCCCGAAACACATGGCGCTTGAACTCTTCCGTCCGTTCGTTATCGCGGGACTATTGGAGCGCGAACTTGCCTTCAACATTCGTGGCGCCGGTCGCCTAATAGAAGACGGAGTCGCAGAAGTTTGGGAAATTCTCGAAGAGGCGATTAAGGGTAAGTACGTGCTACTCAACCGCGCGCCGACTCTGCACCGTCAGGGTATTCAGGCATTCCGCCCTAGGCTTATTGAAGGCGATGCTATTCAACTACACCCGCTAGTATGTAATGCATTTAACGCAGACTTCGACGGCGACCAAATGGCCGTGCACGTCCCGCTCTCAGAAGAGGCGCAGTGGGAGGCGGCTAACATCATGAGCGCCAACAAGAACATCCTCAAACCGGGCTCAGGTGAAATGATTGTGTTAACAGGTAAGCCGCTCGACATCATTCTCGGCGTGTATTGGCTCACCAAGGCGGTAGAGAAGGCTAAGGGAGATGGCGACCACTTCGCCTCGCCGAACGCAGCGATTCTCGCGTCGGAGTATGGCGTTATAGATATGCGCGCCAAGATAAAGGTTCTGCCGGTCGAGGGTAAGGAGAAGTATGCGACATTTGAGAACCATCCGTTCGAGACGACCGTCGGCCGCCTCCTCTTCAACACGGTCCTACCTCCGAACTATCCGTACGTGAACGAGACTATTACCAAGAAGGTACTCGCGCGCATAGTTACCGACTGCATCGCGCGCTACGGCATAGACGCCGTGCCCGCCATTGTGAACAAGGTTAAGAGATTCGGCTTTGACTACGCGACGCGCTCCGGTATATCTTGGGCGATTGACGACGTGTCTGTGCCCGAGCAGAAGTCGCGCATCATCGGCGAAGCGGCCGCGAAGGTTTCTACAATAGAAAAGGATTACCAGAACGGCCTACTCTCCGAAGAGGAGAAGCGCCGTATGAATATTGAGATCTGGCAGGGAACGAAGCAGGCTGTAGAGGAACAAGTCGCCAAAGAGCTGGACCCGATGGGTTCCGTCGCCGACATGGTTAAGTCCGGCGCCCGAGGAACGCTCGGCAACCTGACCCAGATGGCCGGTATGAAGGGTCTTATACAGGACACCTCAGGCAGGACAATCGAGGTGCCTATCATCTCCTCAATGATCGAGGGACTGAACCCAATTGAGTATTTCATGAGTACGCACGGCGCG
>CAZVYA010000107.1:0-1982 GCA_964631225.1 uncultured Candidatus Saccharibacteria bacterium | reverse complement strand
CCAGGCGCTGATTGACCTGGACCCAGCGTCTTTCCGGATTGGAAAGGGACATCCCGATCATACCCAGTTCGAAATAGCTTCTGAACCTGGTTTCACTCTGCCGAAGGGCCTCGTTGGCCTTTCCGAGAGAATCGAACATCTGGTTGAGCGAACGGGCCACCCCGGAGAGTTCGTCCTGGCCGATGACTTCGATACGAAGTCGGGGATCATTGGTCTGGGAAATGGTGTCGATGCTGGTGGTCAGGTGCTGGATCCGAGTGAGAACCTGCGAATGGATCAGGATTCCCATCGCGAAACTCATGAAGAGGAAACTGCAGACCAGGAGAAGCATGGAAGAGTTGATGGCGCGACGGCCGAACGTCGAGATTGCCCGGTCTCCGATGATCTGGAGGATCAGCGCGGGGCGCCCCTCGATGTCGGTGAAGCAGAGCGTTACCGCCTTAATGCCTTTTTCTTTTTCCAAAAAAGCCGTGTAGAACTTCTGGAGAGCCGAGGGCGTCAGCGTCTCGGCACGCTCCTTGGCCTTCATGTTCAACTCCTCCAACTCCTCGTACGAGGCTTGGAAGAAGTGTTTCAGTGCACTGGTATCTATATTATTTGTCATATTTAATATAATTCTCTCTTAAACTATATTTAGATGATACTAGATTAATATAATTTGTATCTATTTAGGCTGTGGATAACTCGACCGTAAGGTGTCACCTCGCGGCGAGGTGACACCTTACGGTGGGCGTAGGTTGACGACTCGATGGTCGAAGGGTAACGTTGGCGCAGACTCTTTACAGAACAGGAGGCAATATGGAAAAAGTTAGTTCGGGGTACGGTAACTCCGGCACGCTCGCCGCGGCACGTCAGAAAGCGTGGGGAGAAAAACCCTTTCGCTACCTAATCATCACGACGAGCGGAGGGACTCCGGGTTTGGGCGGCGATTTCAATTACGAAATCCGCGGAACCGACCGTATTAAAGAGATTCTCGAACCAAGCATCATCCGCGAGCAGAGCGAGATAATCGATACCAAGACTGGTAAAGTGGTTGGGAAAAACCAGCTCGCCCAACAGTTCCTGCGGTCCCTGACCAAGAAACAACGCGAGTCTCTCATCGACCAAACACTTCTCGACTATCTCGCCGGCAAGTAGCACATTGACTTAAAAAGGAGAACGAAATGGCAAGTGTTGTTTTTTCTGGAGATATCGACCTCGCGAGCGAGAGCGCGTTGAAGCTTCTGCACGAAGCAATCACGAACTGCATGACGATGAGACCGTGGACTGGGGTGGAAGAAGAAGTCGCACGGCTGAAGGTGAACGGAGTGCGTATCGGCGACATCCTTCGGACACCGCAGGGGTGGCACAAGCCGGAATTTTCGTTCGCCTTCCAGTGTTGGAATACGGACTCGGATAACCCGCCGTGGAGCGCCGGCAACGACCTCAGGAGAGTAGCAAAAGTGCTCTTCGACAAGCCGGCTTGCAAAAATCTGCGCGCTATCGGACTCGACTGACTCCCCCGCCCCCTGCCACAACTTCGCAGATGTTGGCGGGGGGTTTTTATTTACTTGACTTTGCAATAAACAGGAATAAAATACCGGCAGAAGTCAACCTATGGGAGGTTCACATGTACAGTCATGGTGGTGCGATACAGGACGATCTGGTCACACAATGGGCGAGACAGCGAATGCCATTCCTGTTCACAAACGAGACGAGAGAAACGTTCTTCAGGCGTATCGCCACGTTTCTCTCCCCGTTCGACATGCGGTATAAGGCGGTCGAGCTGGCATACGGAATCGCAAAAGAGGAGTTTCGCGGTATCCAACGGGACGGCGGTCAGCGTTACTTCGAACATTTGCGCGACGTGGCGCTTATCCTCATCGATTATCTGGAGATACGCGACCACGAGTTGATTATCGCCGCCCTTCTCCACGACATTCTGGAAGATATTCCTGAGTGGACGGAGGTCCGACTCATCAATCTGTTCGGGTATCGTACGG
>CAZVYA010000106.1:0-1984 GCA_964631225.1 uncultured Candidatus Saccharibacteria bacterium | reverse complement strand
GGCTGTTACCGCTCTGCTTGGCGTTGAAATGATTCTGACCCTTCGGGCGTACCATTATCTTCCCGTTACGGGTTACGCGGATTCTCTTTGTATAAGATTTATTTGTTTTCATGTTTTGTTTTCGATTCAGCAGAATCGCCTACTGGGTGACTCTTTTCTCTCTTAGCCTGCGCGATAAGATCGCGTTCTATAACTCCTGCGAAGCCCTTTGGGCTCCTAGTGACAGGCTCAGCGATTTTGTATGCATATGGAATACGTACAAGAAACTTCTCGAGACGGTCCTTTAAAAACGCTTCTTCCATACCCTTATAGCGACCCTTTAGGAAGAGTTCGGCGCGTACTCTGTGACCGTCATGGAGCCACTCGGCCGCCTTTTTGGCCTTCAAGTCCATATCGTGGTCGCCTGTGCCGACCTTAATCTGGACCTCCTTGGTCTCGGAGACCTTGACCTTGGCTTTTACTGCCTTCTCCTTCTTGCTTCGCTCGTATTCAAATTTACCATAATCCATGATCTTCGCAATGGGAGGGACGGCCGAGGGCGAAATCTCTATAAGGTCGCTCCCCGCAGTCTTCGCGGCCGCCAAGGCCGCCTCGAGCGATAGCACGCCGAGGTTGGTGCCGTCGGCGCTAATCACGCGCAACTCTGTTGCGCGTATCTCATTATTAATCCTAAGTCGGTCTGTAGCCACTGGAATTTATGGAACTATAGCATAAAAAGCGACTTATATGCAACGTATTTCAGTTAGAAAGCTGGGATGTGGAGGAGAGGACGATTTCGGCTCTGCCTTCGTAAGAAACGATTTTGCCGGTGAGAGTGATAATTTTCCCGTTGTATTTTGAAAGATCTCCGAATTTTTTCGCATCGTCGGCGAAGATGACGCCTGAGAAGGGACATGTCTTATAGCTCTTACAGAAGTCTAAAAAGACGGTGCCGGTTTTAGAAGTGTATGCTTCTACGAGCGTTCCGCGCACGGAGGCGTATTCGCCGACGTGCTTTATTGCTTCTGTGTAATCAATAGTGCCTATAGAAACACTCGCGGCCGCTCCCGCGGCCGCGCTGTTGCCTCGGTAGGCATTAAGCAATTTCGTTAAAATATTTTCATAAGCCTGTCGCAGTGACTTATCGGTGCCTATCTCTAGAATCTCATCATTGATAGTCGTCGCGGATTTAGTCCAGTTGTAACTGCCAAATGCATACGCCCGCTCTGTCACCAGAAGTTTAATATGCATAATGCCGTTGCCCGTATAATGCTTCTCCGTCACGACTGGTATCTTGGCATTTAGGAGAGTTGCAATGATTGGTGCACCATAACTGTCCCTAGCTTGCCCTGAATCCACTATCCCGAGCACGTCCACGCCCCTCTTCTTCGCCGCGACGAGCGCGTCGGCGACGTTCTGAAGCGTGAATGTATAAATCGCGAAGTAAATATGGTCTTCTGCTTCATTGATTAGCGCGATAAGTTCTTGGTCGTTTTGTTTTTGATCCAGACTGTAAACTACGCGCACGGTGTTCGCTACGGGCGCCGAGACAGTCTGCGCGGGAATGCTTATCGGTGGAGGGACAGAATCAACGCCAAATCTATACCCCACACCGCCAGCCGCGAGAACGAGCACTAACGCCACTACAACGCGCAGTATCTTAGGATTCATATACCTCCAGCTGAGTTTGTTTCTAACGGGACGGTCTTACTCGCTCTATACGCTCGGATGTTGTGCCTAGCAATGAAGAATAAAACAAGTAGGAACACTCCGGCGATACCCCAGCGGACCTCGCCAGCCCATTTGGACGTGAAGCTACCGAACCAGTATGAGAGAGTAAAAAGAGTTGTCTCCAGAACTATGCCGCCGGCGATGGCCATCGGTATGTACGTGCGTAGAGGGAAGCGAAAAAATCCGCTAGCTGCGAATGTAGTGAAACGAAACCCGGGCACGAAGTGTCCGGAGAAGACCTTGAAGGCGTAATTTTGTTCCAACCATGAGCGGA
>CAZVYA010000105.1:0-2017 GCA_964631225.1 uncultured Candidatus Saccharibacteria bacterium | reverse complement strand
GACAATACAATTTCATGCACTCGGCTCTGACAGAGCGATCGCTGACGCAGTCGTTATCCGCGCTCTTATAGCTCTAGTGCGCGACCTCTACCACGAAGAGCCGGTAGTCCGAATTAATTCTATGGGTGATAAGGAGACTCGAGCGCGTTACGCGCGCGAGTTGGGTAATTTTTTCAAGAAGCGCGCAGTCACTCTACCTGAAGACTGTATAGAGCGCGCCAAACAGGACGTGTTTCTCGCCGCTGAACTAGCGATAGCACGCGAATGTACCGACGACTTGCCCGCATCGAGCGAGCACCTATCAGACGCGAGTCGCAAGCGTTTTGAAGACCTGCTCGAATATTTGGAAATGACGGAAACCCCATATGAACTCGCTCGCCACCTAATCAGCCGAGGTAATATCTGGAACGACTCATGCTTCGAGGTGCTCGCCGGCGGGCGACGGGTGGCGTGGGGCTCGCGTTATAACGACCTCGCTCGTCACTTCTTCTCCGGTGCGCCATTCTCAGCAACCGGTGCCGTGTTCCAAATCGCGAGCGAAGGCATGGCGGTAGTGAAAGCGAAGCCACAGCGCCTCCGCTTCTCATTCGTCCATATCGGAGACGAAGCGAAACGGCTCTCCATTAAACTCGCAGAGGACTTCCGCAAGGCACGTGTATCGCTCGCACAGGACATCGGCGTTGAATCGCTCACAGAACAAATAAGCCTAGCTGAGCGGCGCGACAGTCCGTATCTAATAATCATGGGGCGTAAGGAGGCGCTTGAAAGCTCGGTTATACTACGCAACCGCAAAACGCAGGAACAAACTATCCTACCTCTCCTCGGCCTCGCCGAACGCCTGAAATCATTCGCCTAGACAAGCGAGTCGTGGCGTGCTACCGTCACCTCGGCATCTTTGTAACTTCACTTCATAAGAAAGGGTCGACAAATGAAGAAATCGAGAGGTTTTACGTTGATTGAGCTGCTGATTGTCGTGTTCATCGTTGCCTTTTTGGCAATTGTCGTCTGTTATCTGGGCATCGGCGGAGCTGTCGTCATGGGAAACCAGTGGTTCACCGAAGACGGCGTGCTGAAAAAGATTCAGCTCAATCACTCCAATGCAGTCCGCATCGTGGACGCGGAACGGAACGTGTTCAAGCGCTCGGTCATTACGGTGGACTACGGAGACGGGAAGCGCGGCACGCACTGCCTCGACTACGACATCCTGTTCAACTACAGCATCACCGCCTGCGACAAGTAGTCTTCAGCAAGGCCTCGTCTTGATATCTCACGCCCGCCACCCGCGGGCGTTGTTTTTTATTCTTGTTATTTTCATATGCACCATCTTTTACGCTATAGCGTGAAATAGGGTTTATCGGAATATTCTTATCTTTGGACGACCGTCTGCAGATTCGAATATTGTGTTCGTGTAGCCGAGTGCCTGAGGTCGTTTGCTTGACTTTAAGTTTTACGGCAGTAGTGTTGCGATATGTTTCGGATGTGCCGAGACACAACTGAAGGAGAACCGGATGGGACGAGTTAAGAAAGCGAAACCGCTATGGCTTCAACTGAAGAGCAAGATGTCGAAAGAAACACTTCGCGATCTGCGCAAGAAACTCACGGAGAAAGAAATCGACACCGCATTGCGATTTCTCGTGAACATAACACGGAAGGCTCTTCCTCTATACTTACAACCGGCGCAGAAAAAGAACGCGAAGAAGTAATGGCCGGATTGGCCACAGAGGGACTGCATTGTCGGTCTCTTTTTTATTTTTGCGCTTGTATCAAATTTTGTCCTATAGGATAGAAATTGATACATCGAGGAATGATTGATTTGCACTCCTTGCATTGTTGTGGTAGTATTAAACCAGATTCACAACTTAAAGGAGACTCTTGTGCAACTGATCCTTCCGAAGACAGCCCCATTCTCGCTCCCACTGGTATTCCCGCTCTTCTTCCTCGCCGGCCCGATCAAGGGCGGCGATGATTGGCAAGCCAAGATGTCAGAACTCCTTGTAGAACGGATGAGTGGCAGGTG
>CAZVYA010000104.1:0-2019 GCA_964631225.1 uncultured Candidatus Saccharibacteria bacterium | reverse complement strand
CCGTGAGATAAACATGGTGACGTTCGAGTCGAACATGTGGTTTTGTTGTGGCTCTCAAGCACCGCCTAACAATAAGGAATGGGTTATCTCACGGGGTTGACTTTATCTATCGTTTATTGCGGCTAGCGAGGAATCGAGGCGAGAGATTGCTCTCATCTCGTCCGAGCGACGACGCAACATACGGGTCGAATACCCCGCGGCTTGCCGCGGGTGAGGACGTGCGAAGCGCGTTCCTCATGGTGGGGCTTGCCCCGTGGTATGAATACCCTTTTTATTCCCTGGTGTACGAGAGGGAGGTGAGGTTAGGGCAAAAGCGTCCTAAAACCAGTGCGAAGCGAGTCGATCGTGCGGGAAAGAATGTCTCCAAACGTATGCATTGGCGCGGCGGCGTCTTCCGTGTACGCCCAGCGGCACAGCCCGTAGGCGACAGCCCACGTCGCGTCCAGACTACCAAGGCGCGGGATACCTGCTGGGACGCCGATCTGCGAAGGAATGCGAAGCGTTGTGCGTGCAATATCTGTCGCTTGTGCTACACCAGAACCGCCGCCGGTAATAACGATGCCAGCGGGAAGCAGCCGGTGCCGCCCGATAGTTTTTAAGTGTGCATTCATCAGCAGGTACATTTCTTTGAGTTGGCTGGAAACAATGCTTCCCATTTTGCGCGGAGGAATGTCGCTGCCGGTTACCGCCCCTCGTTTCATCTGCTCTGCTTCCGAAAGCGGGATTTGGAACGAAAGCGCTATCGCGTTAGTGATATCCGATGAGCCGATAGGAAACACTTTCACGGAAATAGGTACATCGTTGTCATAGACGATGATGGAAAGCGTTTCAGCTCCGATATTCGCAAGAACTACACCGGCTGTCTTTTGCGCTTTGGTAAGTGTGACAAAACTCGCGGCGAGAGGGGAAGCCATCACGCCTTCTACTTCAATGCCGGCCGATTCGACTGCGTCAATAAGATCATCATGGTGCTGCGTCAGGATAGAAATAATGAGCGTGTCTACGGAAAGTTTTGTACCCTGAAGACCGTGCGGGCGGCCGCGAACAGGGATGCCGTCTATGCGGTACTCAAGAGGTATGGTATGCAGTATTGTACGATTTATGAGCCTGGAAATTGCCTTTTTTTCACTCTCGCGCTGTGAGCGCTCGATCTCTCTCTCGGTCGCAATTCCTCCCGATGTCGTTAGCGTGACATCTCCGGTCGAGCGCATTTCTTCTAAGCTGACTCCTCCCATTGCGATGCGGGCGCTCCGTACAGGCGTTTTTGACGCTTGAGCCGCCCTACCGACTGCCTCGCGGATGCTCCGTGTTACTTCCTTAGGGTCTACAAGATATCCGTGGCGCATGCCTTTCGAAGAGGCAGAGCCGGTGCCGATGATGGTCATTGGCAGCTCGGGTGAATCCGGGGGACTCGCAATGACTGCTTTCACATGGTACGTACCGATATCAATTCCTGTATAGATAGTTCGGCGCATATGCGTAGCGCCTCATTGTAGCGCGCAATACCTGGATTCCAAATGCAGATACGTCGTGGATATTAAAATCCCGCTTTTTTCACGTACCGCTGTTCGAGATCGTCCATTTTTTTACCATGCTTAAGACCCTTGAGATGCAAACAGCCATGAACAAAGAGAAATGCGGTGTGTCTAGCGATCGAAACTCGAAGTGCGCGGGCTTCCCGCTCGGCTTTTCGCATATTCAGGAATATCTCGCCCTCGCTCCTACTAATAGGGAATGAAAGTACGTTTGGCGAGTAGTCTTTTTTGCCTGACCGGCCAGGTCGATATTTTTTGTTTATGACGCGTGAAAGCGCGTCTCCGCAGACCACAAGGGAGAGAGAATAGTTATTTCCGAGAATTGCTCTCGCTATTTTCTCAAACGAAACGCGCGGCAGCGTGCCGCGAATGGAGACCGTAGTATCGAACTGAAATGACATCTACCGTGCTATCGGAGTATCCTCGCCGAAACGCGCAGGTGTGGGGGAAGCAGGCGAGCTTTCTCGTGGAGCAGAGTTTTGAG
>CAZVYA010000103.1:0-2049 GCA_964631225.1 uncultured Candidatus Saccharibacteria bacterium | reverse complement strand
TGGCATCTCCACTCGCTGGCTCCTACGTTCTATTGGAGGGCGATCAGAAGATGACGGGCTGCGTGCTCGCGAACATCGGCGCTGAAACCATTTCTATAGTAGTGTATGACGAAGGCATTCCGGTGTCGGTCAAGGTGTTCCCTATGGGCTCCTCCCACATCACTGACGACATCGCTCTAGGATTTCGCATCTCGCTTGAAGAAGCCGAGCGCGTGAAGCTCGGCAGGCTCTCGGGACAAATGTATCCGCGTAAGAAAGTGGACGACCTAATCGTCAGTCGTTTGAATGCAATGTTCGTACTCATCGACAAGCACCTGAAGTCTCTCGGGCGCCGCGGTCCCCTGCCCGCCGGCATCATCATCTCTGGCGGCGGAGCCGGCATAGGTAGCATCAGCGACATAGCGCGAGGCTCGCTGAAGCTCCCATCAAGGCTCGCTGAATTCCGCATCAACTCTGACGCGAAGATTCGCGACGCGACGTGGGCGGTCGCATACGGTCTCGCTATCTGGGGACTCACGGGCGACACAAACGCTCCTCCAAAATCTATTTGGGCGGCCTTCAGAAAGTTCGTCGGACAATTCTTGCCCTAGTGTACAAACAGAAGAAATAGTGTTACTAATGCAGCACCATGCATCGGGCGATGTGTGGATTGGAAAAGGTGCGGGGCACCGGAAAGGAAGTTGCTATGAACCTGAGTATTGAACTTTGCGTAGGTCATGAGACAAGAAAGCAGTTAATACCGGAAGTGAGACTCCTTCAAATCGTGAAAGGTTGTCGGGACGGTCTCGAGCGTCTTGGCACCCTTCGTGAAGCCGTTAAAACTATTCGGTTAGCACACGAAGACGTGGCAGGAAGAATGAGGCCCATTCTGCGGATCTTTTACGAAGACCCGCTTGGACAAGAATCCGAGTATAAAATACACTTCTACACGTATCCGGATGTCGCTGATGAGTCTGTGGCAAAACAAATCTCCGACCGAATTGCTAAGGCGGATTCGGCGTGTCTAGGATACTTTATTAAGGCACACTTGCTGTATTGCCGAGATAAAGTAGCGAAGATTGAGAAGAAAATAAACGACCAGCTTTCTACATGATCGTCAAAAGCCCGCGGACAGCGGGCTTTTTTGTTGCGGAAGTACCTACACTTAGCGGTAAATGTCTTTGCGATGTTTTACTTCGAGCAGCCGGATTGTATCCGGGTTTGCGAGATGGAAGGTAACGCGCCAGTCTCGTGTGATACGAAAAGACAGAATGCCCACAAATGGCTCTGATAGAGATTTGGTATGAAGACGAGAGTCGTAGCAATTTTCAGCAAGTAAGACAAGCAGTTTGGCTAGTTTCTTTTGCAATCGTAGTTCGAGTTTAGTGACCTGTTTTTCAAACTCGCGGCCATACTCAATATGAACCATGATTTTACTTAACTTTCAAAATATCAGCCAGGAATTGTTTTGGAGAAGAAAATCGTTTTGTCGCTTTTTGAGAGAGCGCGGCCAAAGTACTCTTGACGAACTCGGGCTTATATTCGCCCTCCGTATCGCGACCAATAAGATTGATGACCGCTGAACGCAGGAGCGTAATCTCTTGTTTGACGGTAAGAGTATTCATGTCTGTTAAGTATAACAAATGATCCTGTGGCTGCAAGGAACACTGTAAAATAACGAATCGCTTCAATCTGATGTCAATATTTGCATATTATCCGCGTCTGGTATGATAGCGGACACGTAACTTTTCACATAATTTTTACTGTATGTCCAAACGCGTTGAACCAGAAATCGAGACATTCGCACGTATCCGTGTGGTCGGTGTTGGAGGTTCCGGCGGCAACGCGATTAACCACATGATTACCTCCAAGGTGCGCGGAGTGGAGTTCCTCGCCGTTAACTCTGACGCTCAGGACCTGCATCGTTCTCTCTCGAAACGCAAAATTCACATAGGCAAGAATCTCACTCGCGGACTCGGCACAGGAATGAACCCCGAACTCGGTAAGCGCGCCGCCGAGGAAACGCGTCAGCAGATCCAAGAAGCTCTGCAGGGCTCCGACATGGTGTTC
>CAZVYA010000102.1:0-2053 GCA_964631225.1 uncultured Candidatus Saccharibacteria bacterium | reverse complement strand
CTGGCCAGATTTTGCTATGTATTTAGGCTTGGACATGATTTGGGAATATTGTTGATTAATTACATCGGTTCGACTAGGCCGACCATATAATTTTACTCCTGTCTACAAAATAGACCCTGTGGAGATCGTGTGGATGACGACATTTCGTGAGCAAGGGTAGTCCTTGCTCAGAGGCTAATAAATAATGCGGTACAATAGAGACAATGGACGAGCACATTGAAGAAGAGGGTCTGAAGCATCTAGAGCAGATAGAACAGGAGCTCGGGGAGATAAAGGAGCGTACACCGACGCCGAGTCGGTCGTTTACCAATGGCTTATTACAAGGGGCAGGTGCGCTTATTGGTGGTATCTTCGCGCTCGCGCTCCTCGGTTGGCTACTCTCACTCTTCGGCGTTATCCCAGGCTTCGTCGATATTTCTCATTACATCCAGAACAGTGTAGACAACTTCCGTCGCTGACAACCGCTCAGAGAGGCGCCGCCCGCCAACATCTGCGAAGTTGTGGCGGGCGGCGAGTGCTATACTTCACGCATCGAACCCGGACACCAAGATTTCAGAAGTCTCTTGCCGAACATAGTTCCCGCAGTGGTCGTGTTCGTCGTGCTCGGCGGGGTGCTTATCTATGCGTTCATGAAGATATCGTCGCTCTCGGAGAACATCGGACTGCTCACGACAGAGCTAGCCTCTACTACTGCGGCATTCTCGCAGAATACCGGCGATCTCTCACAGAACATCACGGACCTGCGCGCACAAGCCACCGGGCTCTCCAGCACGCTCTCCAGCACACAGGATAATATCAACGCCGTGAGTACGAAGGTCGGCGGCGTCGAACAAACCGTCGGTTCTATCTCAGGCACGGTCGGTTCGCTCCAGAAGCTCTCGCAGCTCGACCCAGAACTCCTGAAGAAGTATTCAAAAGTGTATTTCATGAACGAGAACTACGTGCCCAGCTACCTCGCGAACGTACCGAAGGGGTATCTCTACACAGAGGCGAGGCCGGAGCAGTTCCTCGCCGAGGCGTGGCCTTTTCTTAAGAATCTCGTTGATGCGGCAAGGGCAGGCGGTGTTACCGTCTATGTCAGTTCTGCGTACCGTTCGTTTGCAGAGCAGCAGTCGCTGAAGTCCTCCTATACAGTCGTCTACGGTGCCGGCACCGCCAACTCCTTCGCCGCAGACCAGGGCTACTCGGAACACCAGCTCGGGACGACGGTAGACTTCATCACCACCGGCACGGGCGGCCTGCTCGACGGTTTTGACGGCACGGCGAGCTATACGTGGCTCCTCGGGAATGCTTATCGCTACGGCTTCGTGCTCTCGTACCCAAAGGGTAACAGCTACTACGTCTACGAGCCGTGGCACTGGCGCTTCGTCGGCACTTCGCTCGCCACCTACCTCCACGACAACAAGCTGAACTTCTACGATATGGACCAGCGGGCCATTGACGAATACCTCATCAGTATTTTTGACTAATACGCGCGCGACGGATTGCTGATACAATGAAGGTATGAAAAATACCCTCATTGCCGTTCTCGTCGTCGCCGTCGTCGGTCTCGGTGCGTATATACTCCTTAAGAATCCGCCTGTAAGCGCAGTCCCGACGCTCGGGCAGAGTGCGCCTATCGCCACAACGACGCCAAGCGGCGGGCAAGTCGCTACGGCGACAGAAGAGGAGAAAGGGGAGACCGTCATCGGAGAGTCGGTGGGGGGGCGCGCTATCACCGCGTACCATTACGGCAGTGGCGCTACAGAGATACTCTTTGTCGGCGACATCCACGGCGGATACACCTGGAACACGGCTCTACTGGCATACGAGACGATGGATTACTTCTCGGCGCATCCCGAGGCTATTCCCGCGAATCTAACGGTGACGGTTATTCCGGTTTTGAATCCTGACGGTCTCTTCCAAGTCGTCGGCACGTCTACCGCCAACTTCACCCAGGCGGACGTCGCTTCGGGACAAGCCGCACAGATCGCCGGACGCTGGAACGCGAACAAGGTGGACCTCAACCGCAACTTTGACTGCGACTGGCAGTCAAGCGCGCTCTGGCAGGGCA
>CAZVYA010000101.1:0-2082 GCA_964631225.1 uncultured Candidatus Saccharibacteria bacterium | reverse complement strand
AGCAAATTTTTAGCAAAAAATTATGCGTGTCCTGAAGGTGGCGCGTCGGTACGTCTGCTTGACCTATGCGCTGGCTCCGGTGCGATCGGTTGCGCGGCACTCGCGAGACTGCCGAACGCACACGTTTACTTCGGCGAGATTGACCCTGCACACGAAGCAACGATTCTGAAAAATATTCGCGAAAACAATTTAGTTATTTCAAAAGCAGAAATTCGCATCGGCGACTTATTTGAACCATTTGGCGATATTAAATTTGACGTTATCGCGATAAACCCGCCATACATACCAATCGAGCGTGAACTGCCACCAAGTGTCGCCAACTATGAGCCTGCTATCGCGCTTCGCTCCGGCGACGACGGACTCGACCTGATGAGACGCATTGCCTTATCCGTAAGGTGTCACCTCGCGGAAGATGGCGTGGCGTGGATAGAGGTAGACAGCGCGGCCGCGTCAGACGCGGCCGCGCTCTTCACAGCCCAAGGTCTCGCGACTGAGATACGCACCGACCAGTACGACAGACCGCGCATTATTGTTGTATCATTTAAATAATGACAGACCAGCCCCTACAGCCGTTCGCTCCGCCGACCGCCCTGCTCGCGTACTTACCGGACAACATTTCTGCAGGTAGCGTGGTTGAATGGGCTCTCTACATCGTCTTCGCATTCTGGGCTCTATACACAACCATCGCCGTATATCATTGGCTTAAATATTCACACGCATCGTGGGTCGCTTTCCCAGCGATAGCGACGCATCTGGTCATATCGTTCGCGCTAATGGCCTACGCACTCTCCGGCAACGCATACTTCCTCTCTAAATATTTGCCATGAACACAATATGAAAGAATTCGAACTGGAACCGGACGAACACGTAGTGCTCCAAGCGAGGAGGCATTGGTTCCTATTCCTCGCCGACCTTTTACCATACGCTATTCTGGCGATTCTTCCTTTCGTGATGTCAAAGGTTCTCCCTCTCGCACCGCCTCTCGCATCCTACGCAGCATTCTTCGAATACACTACGCCACTCGCGCGCGCCGGACTCGGCGTCTGGCTCTTAGTCGTGTGGACCAGCGCGTGGGGCACATTTACTAAATACTTTCTCAACGCGTGGGTGCTCACCAATAAACGCATCGTGAACATCAAGCAACGCAGATATTTCTC
This sequence comes from uncultured Candidatus Saccharibacteria bacterium, assembly GCA_964631225.1. Classification (GTDB taxonomy): domain Bacteria; phylum Patescibacteriota; class Minisyncoccia; order Phycocordibacterales; family Phycocordibacteraceae; genus C7867-001. Next base: position 925 of record CAZVYA010000101.1, on the reverse strand, counting down.
GCGCGAAGTCTCTAGCCTCTTCCTCTCGCGCGTACAGGACGTAACGACCGATGTGACCGGCATTCTCTACTCCCTGCTCGGTATCGGCGACATCAAGGTGCAGACCGCCGGCGAGGACGTCGAGTTCGTTATGCGCGGGATCCCGCGCCCCGAGCAGATGCGCGACGTAATCCTGAAATACGTCTCGGTAGAACCTAAGACTCCTGCAGTATAAATAAAAACGGGGCTCGTAAGAGCCCCGTTGACCACCCGTACAACAGTCGTGGCGGGGGGATTAGCCCTGCCGCTAGGAACGCCGAGGCGCGGATCACCTCCCTTCTCAAACTTTTTTCATACTGCCCCAAGCAGAATAAATTGTCAATCTTCCACACGTGGACAAGCAGTCCGTGATAAAATCGACCTATATGTCCGAGCCTCTCTCTACCGACCCATATAAAGGTGTCCGAGATTTCTATCCGACCGACCAAGCTAGGCTTAACGCGATGTTCGCACGCATTCGCGAGGTGCTAGGAGCATGGGGTTATGAAGAATACAACGCCTCACCACTTGAACGTGCCGAACTCTACGAAGCGAAAACGTCTGAAGAGATAGTGAGCGAGCAGACATACACATTCACAGACCGTGGCGACCGTAAGGTGACGCTTCGCCCAGAGATGACGCCGACTCTGGCGAGGATGGTCGCGGGTAAGCGACGCGAGCTTAGTTTCCCTCTTCGCTGGTTCTCCATCGGCAACCGCTTCCGCTATGAGCGACCGCAGAAGGGACGTCTGCGCGAGTTCTATCAGGCCGACGTGGACCTCGTCGGCCTACCGGATGGAGAAGCCGACACTGAGGTCGTACGGCTCGCGTCTGAAATATTAAAATCATTCGGTGCTACAGAAAAAGATTTCATAATCCGTGTGAATTCGCGCGCACTACTCAACGC
>CAZVYA010000100.1:716-2094 GCA_964631225.1 uncultured Candidatus Saccharibacteria bacterium | reverse complement strand
ATTCGATATGCGTTTTGTGCGCGGGACATCTGTCGTGATGGCGCTCTACGGCACGGCCCTCATTCTTCTTGCTCTGCTTCTGGTGTTCGCGCATCCGGTCATGGGCGCTCGCGCATGGTTCTCTCTCGGCCCAATCTCGTTTCAGCCGGCTGACCTAGCTAAGCTCGCGCTCATAGTGCTTCTGGCCAAGTATCTCTCACGAAGACATGTTGAAATAGGCGACTATCGCCATATCCTTGTATCAGGTGCATACGCACTCACCCTAATCATTCTCATTCTTGTTGAGCCTGATATGGGGAATGCGATTATCTTCGGCACCCTATGGCTTGGCATGATGCTCGTATCAGGCATTTCTAAAAAACACCTCGTCGTCCTCGGCTGTATTGGTCTCGTGGTTGCATCCGCACTCTGGTTTGAAGGACTTAAGCCGTATCAGCGCGCTCGCATAATTTCGTTCGTTAATCCCGCCGGCGACATTCATGGTTCCGGCTATAACGCCTATCAGGCTAAGATAGCCGTAGGTAGCGGTGAAGTTTTCGGCAAAGGTGTTGGTTACGGCACGCAGTCAAAACTGCGCTTCTTGCCGGAGTATCAGACTGACTTTATCTTCGCTGCGTTTGCCGAGGAGTGGGGGTTCTTGGGAATCATGCTTCTATTCTCAGTGTATGCCCTTCTTTTCGCTAGGCTAGCGCAGATCGCGCGCGCCGCCGCGACCAACTTTGACGCGTTCTTCACGCTAGGGGCCTTGATACTTCTGGCCTCACACCTGACCATACACACCAGCATAAGCCTCGGACTCCTGCCGGTTACCGGCACCACGATACCGTTTATGAGTTCGGGCGGCTCGCATCTCGTACTAGAATTTGCGCTACTCGGCATCATTACATCGCTTGCGCGCCACGGCCGAGGTGCCACACGCGACATAAGCGCGAACGAGTACCTAGGCGGTTAACCATACAGATTTACAGTTTTATTAACCATTCTCTCGAGAGAGAATTCGCTCATATCTTTAGCATCAAGTATTTCACCCACTCCGCCTACGCGGTTTGCAATAATGGGGAGACCCGCGGCTTTCGCTTCAAGCAAGACATACGGTAGGCCTTCTTTGATAGATGGAAGTGAGAATATATCAAAGCCACGTAAGATTTCGCTCGTCGGCGTGAATCCGAATAATTTCACACGGTCATCAAGGTTGCATTCCGTTATTTTTTTCTCAAGCCACGGACGCAATTCTCCTTCGCCGACGATAGCCACATACATATCCGGATTGTTTTTTGCCTGTTCGATAAGAAATTGCTGATTCTTGTTCTTATTTAATTCACCCACAGTACCTGTGATAGTTACTCCATTAGGAAAAGCGTCACGGATTTTCTCTCCC
>CAZVYA010000100.1:0-706 GCA_964631225.1 uncultured Candidatus Saccharibacteria bacterium | reverse complement strand
ACCGAATTGCATATGCAAGTCTATACCGTTGTAAATTCTTACTGTTTTTCGGCCAACGAACGGCATTCGACGTGCGGTGCGCAAGTCATAATCGGAGATACAAATAGTTGTATGTGCCAAAAGCATTGTCGCCCATGATGCTAGCCAAATCGCGCTTCGCGACAAGATGTTTCTTTGTTCCCAAAACGGCCAGCCGTGTGCTGTAAAAATTATTCTTTTCACACCAGCGAGTCGCGCAGCGAGCGCGCCGACACCGCCAGCTTTAGAAGAGTTGAGATGCACGATGTCCGGTTTTTCTGTTCGGAACAATCGCAGTAATTCAAAAAAACTTTTTATATCTGCAATCACTGAAACGTCGCGTTGCATAGCCGTAATTGGGAAAGTCGCTATCTTGGCCTCGCGCAGTTTTTTCGCTAATAGTCCGGACAGCCCGAACGCCACACTTACTTCAAACTCGTTTTTTGGCAATGCCGTAGCGAGGTCGTAGACATACCTCTGGGCACCGCCCCAGTTACTTTTTGTTATTACAAATGAGATTTTTTTCATACCTGCAACTGTACAATATATTTCTACGTTATAGTATCCATATTCATGGCATTCAACCGCCGCGAGACGGCACTTCTACTTATAGGTGATTTCTTCATATTGGTCGCGTCCCTATGGGTCGCTCTTCTTCTCCGTAACCTGTCCATACCATCTTTGAGTT
>CAZVYA010000099.1:0-2143 GCA_964631225.1 uncultured Candidatus Saccharibacteria bacterium | reverse complement strand
CGTACCTCATCGAAACGCCTGCGAGCTACTTCGCGCACGTTGAGGAAGGTCTCGGCACCAAGAACTTAGTCGCTGATGCTATGTACGCCATCACCGGCAAGTCGTATTACGACCACATTGCGCATGACACTGTGGCCATGATCGTGAACGACACGATCACGCTCGGCGCGCTTCCGTTCTCGGTAGCGATGCACCTTGCTGTCGGCGACTCAAATTGGTTCAACGATGAGGAGCGTTGTCGCGATCTCGTCCTGGGCTGGAAAGACGCCTGCAACCTTGCCCGATGTGTATGGGGCGGCGGCGAAACACCGACCCTTAAAGGTATCGTTGTGCCGGGAACAGCGGTGCTCTCCGGCTCGGCGATCGGCATCGTTAAGCCAAAGGAGCGACTCATCACCGCGGATAATATCCAACACGACGACGTGATTATTCTCATCGAGAGCTCCGGCATTCACGCGAATGGACTCACGCTGGCACGGAAGATCGCAGACAAATTGCCTGACGGCTATCTCACGAGGCTCTGCGACAGCCGAACCTACGGCGAAACCCTCCTTGCTCGGACACACATCTATGTCAATCTCGTCGAAGACTGTCTCGACCGCGGTGTGGACATCCATTATGCGGTGAACATCACCGGTCATGGCTGGCGCAAGCTCATGCGGGCGACGCAGCCGTTTACCTACGTGATTGACACACTTCCTCCTACACAACGTCCGATCTTCGGCTTCCTGCAAGAGCATGGACCGGTCGACGATACGGAAGCCTACGGCAACCTCAACATGGGCGTAGGCTTCGCGCTCTATGTGGCGGAAAATGACGCTTGGAAAGTCCTGCGAGCAGCTCAACAGCTTGGTTTCGGCGCCTTGGTAGCCGGACACATCGAGAGCGGCGACAAAAAAGTCGTCATCAAGCCGAAAGACCTAGAGTACGCGGGAGAAACATTGGCAGTTCGCTGATTCCGAGTCCTTCCTTTTTGTCATACCCTGCAAGAATCGTCTTGCAGGGTATTTTCTATTTCGGTATTTTGTGTTCTATGCCCTATTGTTCCATGTTCTGTGCTCTATGTTCCATGTTCTGTGTTCTGTGTGCTATACTGTACCCACATGGGATTCTTTTCATGGAACAAGCCGAGGGTGTCGCACTTTGAGTGGAAAAAGGTGCGCTCTTCCCTCTTCTCAAAAGGCTGGAGCACTCCCGACCTCAACCGCGCTGAAGCGGCGTTCCGGGGCGACCTCCACGAGCACCAATCGTCTGAGGGCGGCATTGACCGAAGAGAGATTGAGGGCGGCATCAAGTGGATGCGGGAAAATAAGGTGAAGCACGGTCTCTCGGACAATCAGATCAGCGAGCTTGGGGAGCACCTCCACAAGCACCTCTGAGACATGCATTCTTCTGAAAGGTAAAGAACCATACCGCTTAAGCGGGATGGTATCTTTGTACTGCTTGCGGTGCGGCAGGTTATCGATTGAAACTCAAGACAACGCGGGGCGTGCGGAAACTGCGCACAATATCGCGAAGGAGAAACACGAAGAGAAGCGCGCCCGCAACGAACATCGCCTGCACCGCAAACTCGGTATTCTGGAACGCGACGACGCCGAACCGATAGAACCCCCGCGCAGCATCCACCCCGCGCAGATTCTGAAAAATCTGTCCATACGAGACAAAGGCCGCGGCAAACGACGCAAGCGCTCCGAGCGCGATGAGCTTCAGGGGAAGCGGCGTGAGTATCCGCCGGAGAATGTACGCGGCATACACCCGCCGCATAATTCTCGCCCGCACTTTTTGTGAATCATACATCATATTTTATTTACTAAAGACTACAGACTAATAACTAAAGACTGCTCATAGCTCATATCTCCGGCACAATTTTCTTGAGCTCCTTCTTCGCCCGATGAATACGTGCCCGAACCGCTCCCTCGGAAATATCCTCAATTCGCGCAACCTCGCGTTGGGACTTCCCTTCAAGAAAGTGAAGTCTGACCACTCTCTGTAAAATGTCCGGCAAGCGCACAATGGCGGAGATGAGGAAATCTTTGTCCAACTTCTCCTCGCGCGCTTTGCTATCCTCCTCCGGCACAAGCTCCAGAAACACCTCGGGAATGTCGGCGCGCAGTATCCTCTCGCGCTTGCGCTTCTTATATAA
>CAZVYA010000098.1:0-2189 GCA_964631225.1 uncultured Candidatus Saccharibacteria bacterium | reverse complement strand
TCCCGATGAACCTTGAGAAAGGTATACACTATGACGACTGAAGTACAACCTCTCGCCGAGGGGAAGACGAAACGCGTTTTCCTCAGGTCGGGGAATTCACATCAGGTTATTCTTGAATCAAAAGATGACATTACCGCCGGCGATGGCGCGAAGCATGACATTATGGACGGCAAAGCGGTGCTCGCTACACGAACAACCTGCAACGTCTTCCAGCTTCTTCGGAATTGCGGGATTCCGGTCGCGTTCGTGGAGCAAAACGGCCCGACGCGCTTTATCGCAGAGAAGTGCACAATGCTTCCGTATGAGGTGGTGGTCCGCCGCGAAGCGCATGGGTCATACCTCAAACGCCGGCCAGATCTCGAGAAGCCACACCTCTTTCCGCGCTTGGTTCTGGAATTTTTCCTCAAGACCAGCGGCAAGCGGTGGAAAACATACTCGCTCGTCTGCGACGACCCGCTTCTGCACCACGACAACGACGGAGAGCGAATTCTTCTCTATGACCCGAAACAGCCGATGTTTCAACGTGACTCATCGGTGCCGTTTCTCGTCTTACGACAGGGAGAAGTGTTCACACGGGACAATGAGGTGGAACTGCTCCAGAAAATGGGAGAAATTGCTCTTCGGACGTTCCTCATCCTTGAGAAGGTGTGGCAACTCCTCGGCAGACGGCTGGTTGACTTTAAGGTTGAGTTCGGCATTAATACGGTAGGCGGCCTTCGCCTCGCCGATGTCATTGACAACGATTCGTGGCGGGTCGTTGATACAGACAATCAATACATTGATAAGCAGAGATACCGCGACGGCACAGAGCTTGAGCAGGTTGCGCGACTGTATCAGTACGTCGCCGACCTGACTGATCGGTTTGGACTCCCGAACCAGCAACTCATCCTGTGGCGCGGTTCGGAGAAGGATAGCTGGGATCGCTTCGATGTTGCTCTATCAATGTTACATGAGGTGAGAGGAATAAAGACGCACCATGTGACCCGTTCGGTCCATAAGCAACCTGTCACTGCTTACAGGACCTTACAGCGGTATCTCCAAGCTGTTCCGGACTCTGTCGTTATTGCCTATATTGGGAAGAGCAACGGTGCCGGTCCGACACTCTCGGCCATCTCATCCGTTCCGGTTATCACGGTGCCGGCAGGGTACCATGAGTTTCCGGACGACGTCTGGTCATCCCTGCGCGCGCCAAGCGATACTCCCGTTATGACGGTGCTTGAGCCGGAGAATGCCGTACTTGCGGCGCTCAAGATTCTTTCCATACGAAACCCGAGCATCTATGCCGCGCTTCGGATGGAGCAGGAGAAACTCCTGACGGACATCTGATCTCATACCAACACTCTCCGAGAGCATAGCCCTCGGAGTTTTTCTTTGCCCGAATGATGTTTTTTTGTTACCATAGTTTTCTAAAGACTATAGACTAACAACTAACGACTTCCCCATGATAATCACCTACCACGGCATTGAGTTTTTCAAGGTTCAGTTCGGCGAGACTGTGCTTGCCTTCAATCCTGTTTCCAAGCGCTCCAAACACAAGGGCGCGCATTTTGGCGCCGACATCGCTCTCGTCTCTCTCAATCATGAAGACTGCAATGGGGTGGAGTCGGTCGCGTTCGGCGGGCGGGAACCGCTCTCCATTACCGGCCCCGGGGAGTATGAGGTGAAGGGGGTCGCGGTTCGCGGTTTCTCTGGAATTAGCCGTTACGGTGGGGAGGAGCGGATCAATACGATCTACACTGTTCTCCTTGAGGATATGCACCTGTGTTTTCTCGGCGCACTCGCGAACAGTGCGCTTTCAGTCGAAACAAAGCAGGCGCTGGACGGGATTGACGTGCTCTTTGTGCCGATAGGAGGAGCGGGAGTCCTCGGCGCGTCGGAGGCGCACAAACTCTCCGTTTCCCTTGAGCCGAAGCTCATCATTCCGATGCACTACGGCGCGGTCGGCGAGAAGAACGCGCTCGCCGCATTTCTCAAAGAAGACGGCTCCGAGGGATTGAAACCGATTGAGAAGCTGACCCTCAAGCGCAAGGACCTTGAGAGGAAGGAAGGGGAGATAGTGGTGCTGGAAGTCAGTTAATATTGGGGCGAATGGTGTGAATGTACACGATGCAAATATACGAATGAGTACGAATTATACGAATGGGGGAATGCATTCATTCGTATCATTGGCATAATTCGTAGATTCGCAT
>CAZVYA010000097.1:0-2200 GCA_964631225.1 uncultured Candidatus Saccharibacteria bacterium | reverse complement strand
TCTGTCCCGCGGTCGAGCCGTCTAATCGCTCGAGGAACACGTTAACGTCCTTCGCTGGATTAACATCCGGATTATAACCGTATGGAGTCCACGTAACCGTATTCAGCTGACCTATCTCCCACTGTGCCCCGCCGTTCGGACTCATCACCCGTATCGAAGCGGTTTCCGGACTCGAGGAAAGGCTCGTGCGGACCTCGTCCGATCCGGAGTTATACGAGACGGAAGTGCTGTTACCGTCTCTGCATTGAACAGCGATGACGCCGTTATTTCCGTCCGAGAGTGTAGCATATACATCACGAGAGCCGTTCCCTGGGAGGTTTTCTATGCTCTGATTTGGGGCGCCGTAAGTCGGTCTGACATTGGTCAGATAGCAACTCGTTCCACTTGACGTCCAGCTGGCTGTTATTCGCTGATTGTCGATTAGTGTCATCGGCCCGTCGGATCCGTTTATTTTCAAGTCGACAGAAAACGTTGTCGGTCTCGGTTGTTGTGGCAGTGTTGGCTGGGAACACCTATTCAGTTGTGCGCGGGTTAGCGGACCAACGACTCCGGTCTGACGAATCCCGTTCTGTGCTTGATATGAGACGACGTCAGCCGCAGTGTTCTCATCGAAATATGAGGAATTACCGCTCGTGTTAACGCCGGCGACGGTCAGTGCTCGGTTGAGTGCCGAAACGTCAGCCCCGCTACTTCCGATACCAAGGTTGTTTTTGAAATAGTAGCAAGATGGCTCTGTGTTCGTCGGCACGCCAGTGAGGGCAGAATTGACTTGCGCGATGGTTGCGCTGTTTGCCCCAAATGAATTCAGGAGGGAAAGGATGGCCTCTACCTGCGAAAAAGTTAGCCCGTTTCCGTGCGTAGGAAGTGGCGAGGTCGCGTAAACGAGCGCGGGAGAAACGAGGATGCCCAGCGAGAACATGGCACCAACAAAGTATTTTTTCATGAAATATATAGGGGATTGATAACAGATTCAGTGTACACCATAAATGAGGGTTGACGACTGTGTGTGGTGGATACGTTATGAGTGTGTCGATATACGAAATAAAAAAGCCCGTGTGGTACGGGCTCTCGAGTCGGTCTGGGAATGTATCAAGCTGCGAACGAGGAGCCACAGCCGCAGGTCGAGGTCGCGCTCGGGTTCTTAATCGTGAACTGCTCTCCCTGAGCGTCTTCTTTATAACCGACTTCGGCGCCGGCCATGTATTGCAGACTCATCGGGTCGATGAGCAGAGTCACGCCGTTCTTCTCCAGCACCGTGTCGTCGTCGCTGACCTCTTCGTCGAAGGCGAAGTTGTACTGGAAACCGGAACAACCGCCTCCGATAACGCATACGCGCACCTTCAGATTCGGATTTCCCTCTTTCTCAATCAACTGCTTAAACTTGTTCGCCGCATCGTCGGTGAACGTCAGCGGCGCGGGCATCTCGGTGACTGCATTCATCTCTCACTCCTCGTAAAAATCGCTCCTCTATAATTACTATATAGATTCTAACGTTATCGTCAATTACAAATATCTTTCAAAAGTTTTTGGGTCCATGGCGTGCTCGTAGGCGTGCTCTACGGTAATCTCTCCGCGATGCACCAGCTCTGAGAGAGCGCGGTCCATATCTATCATTCCGTCCTGAGACGAGGTCTGTATGACGGCGCTTATCTCGTGCGTGCGCCCGTCGCGGATAAGAGTGCTCACCGCGTTGTTGTTTATGAGTAGTTCATAGGCAGGCACTAGACCGCCCGAGACGCGAGGGATGAGCCTCTGCGAGAAGATGCCAGCCAGAGAGCCCGCGAGCTGGACGCGCACCTGTCCCTGCTGTTCGGCTGGAAACATGTCTATGATGCGGTCAATGGTCTGTGCCGCGTTGTTGGTGTGGAGTGTGGAAAATACAAGGTGCCCAGTTTCCGCCGCAGTTACTGCAGAAGAAATGGTCTCGTAGTCGCGCATCTCGCCGACCATGATGACGTCCACGTCCTCTCTGAATGCGCTCTGGAGAGCCGCGTGGAAGTCTGGCGTATCGATATGCACTTCGCGCTGATTAATAAGCGAGCGCTTCGGGGTAAAGACGTATTCAATTGGGTCTTCAATCGTGAGAATGTGTTCGGCGCGCGACTCGTTGATTCGGTCTATCATCGCGGCAAGCGTGGTCGACTTCCCCTGCCCCACCGGCCCAACGCAGAGGAAGAACCCCTGTTCGCGCTGTGTGAAG
>CAZVYA010000096.1:1994-2202 GCA_964631225.1 uncultured Candidatus Saccharibacteria bacterium | reverse complement strand
ATTTACCGCTTGCCATAATTATGAAAGTCTATTACGTCGCCAATTTCTATGTGCCGTTTGAAAAAGCGTACGGCATTCAGCTCGCGAAGATGTGCGAAGCGCTTATTGAAGAAGGGGCAGACCTGACTCTCGTCGTGCCAAGCCGAGGTCCGCAGACGTCTCTGCGTGAGTTTTACGGTCTGCGGGTCGACATACCGACAATATGGCT
>CAZVYA010000096.1:0-1984 GCA_964631225.1 uncultured Candidatus Saccharibacteria bacterium | reverse complement strand
AGTCTCGCCAAGTACGAACGGCTCGGCTACCTCTGCATGTCGTTGTCGTTCAGTCTCTCGTATCTCGTTTTCCTGTGGTACAAACGGCTCATCGGGGAACGTTTTGTTTTATACACGATTGACGCAGATAATTACTCGTCTTCTGCTTTGGCGTTTGTGCCGTCACCGATATTTTCAGAGATGCACGGAGGGAAGCCTCGAACCTTGGCCGCGCGACTTCTATTCTCCCGCGTTCGCGGCATCATAGCCATTAACAAGATTATTATTGAAGACCTTAAAGCAGTGTTCTCGCGGTCGCTGGCACACTATATCGCAGAGCCGAACGGAGTGGATCTCGCTATGTTCTATATGCAGAACAAGTCGCAAGCACGTGCCAAGCTCGGATTGCCGCCTGATGTCCCGACTGTGCTGTATACCGGCAGATTTTACAGCTGGAAGGGACTAGAGATTATCCCGCGCGCCGCCGCACTCACTCCTGAGATACGGTGGCAGATGGTGGGCGACACGCGCGAGAAATTCGCTGAAGTGGTGAAAGAAGAGCTTCCCTCAAATATGCATTTTGCAGGCAGCAGGTCCTATAGCGAGATGCCGCTCTGGAATGCCGCGGCAGATGCGGTGTTGGTCCTCGGCACCAAGCGCAACGAGCAGTCATACAGGTGGACATCCCCGATGAAGCTATTTGAACATATGGCGGCCGGCCGCCCGATCATCGCCAGCTCCACTCCAGCCGTTAAGGACACGGTGTCGGATGACGAAGTACTTTTGTATGAGCCTGACAATGCTGAGGATCTCACAGATAAAGTGCGACGGGCGGTCGCAGGTGGAGATGGTATAGGCGGACTGGTAAGCCGCGCCACGCGAGCCGTACAGCGCCTTTCTTGGAACGAAAGGGCGAAGCGCGTGATACATTTTATAGAATCTACACTCAATGAACCCATCTCCAAATAACATTGGTCTACTAGCCTACGGCAACAACGTTACTTCCGAACACGGAGAAGACGGCGTCATTAAGCGTATATTTGAAATCATTGGAGCAGAGTCACGTTCGTGCGTGGAGCTCGGCGCGCTGAACGGCGTACACGGCAGTAACGTGTGGCAACTAGTAAAAAAAGAAGGATGGAGCGGCGCGCTGATAGAAGCAGACCAGACGTATTTTGAGAGACTTAAAAAAGAGTTTGCCGATATGCCTAGCGCGGAGTGCGTCAATGCATTCGTATCATTTGATGGCCCGCAATCCCTCGACAACATCTTCGCGCGGACGAAGTTGCCGAAGGAGTTCGACCTCTTCTCGCTCGACATTGACGGTAACGAATACCATCTCTGGGACTCCATACGTGTCTACCGGCCACGCGTGATGCTCGTCGAGTTCAACCCGTCTATACCGAATGACATCGTATTCGTCCAGCCGCGGGACATGAAAGTTTTTCAGGGTTCAAGCCTGCGCGCATTCGTGGAGCTCGGTAAACGAAAGGGGTACGAACTCGTCGCCGCGAACGAGACGAACGCGTTTTTTGTACTGAAAGAATTGTTCCCGAAGTTCGGTATCGCAGACAACTCCATTGACGCGCTCCATACCGACCGTCGCTTCGAAACAAAACTATTCCAGCTCTATGACGGCACGCTTAAAATAGCGGGCAACACACGGTTGCTCTGGCACGACCTGCCGATAGACGAAGAAAAACTTCAGACGCTCTCTATAAATAAACGAAAATATCCAGCCCGCATAAGCGAAAGCGGTGTGATACGCAGGCTAAAATACTTGGCTCGCACGCTCCCGTTCTACCCAATGGTTCAGAAGGTAAGAAAAGCTCTAGCTAGGCGCTAATTATCTCAAAGCGTGGGCAGGGGACGATGAATTTGCCGCCGGACTGTAAGAATCCTTGTTCACGCTTAACAAACTCATCGATGAAGTGCCAAGGCAGGACTAGGAGGTAGTCCGGCTTGGCCTTTCGCATATCCGCTTCGGACATAATGGGGATGTTCG
>CAZVYA010000095.1:0-2247 GCA_964631225.1 uncultured Candidatus Saccharibacteria bacterium | reverse complement strand
ACACCAAACAAAATTGGCAGGCTGAGAATTTATTGTCAGATTTTTTTGATCAACATGAGCCATAAATTTCACACGTGTTTCAACTCCAATATTTTTTGCCAAGTTTTTCAACATAATTTCGTCCGGTCCGGTACCGTATATGGTGAATGTCACGTGTTTCGGCAATAATTCTAAGGCGCGAATAACGTCATCAACGGCGTTCTTGTGCACCAGACGGGAGGTGGTCACGAGCGTTACCTCATTCGTGTCCAACGCCCGGTGTTGGACACTTGCAAACCGTTCGGCATCTACACCGTTCGGCACCACGGCTAGCTGTCCCTTGTATCCAATAGATCGGACAAATTTTTCAAGATATGAAGAGGTGGTGACGGCAAAGTCTGCTTTTGTGAACACTCGTTTAAAGAGTGGGTAAAGCACTCCGACGCGCTTCTTCAAGTACTCAATCGGGTCGCCGTCGTCGGAGCGAAGAATATACGGCACCTTCGGAAATAAAAACTTGAAGAAAAGTGCTGCGAAAGAGGCGTAGCCGGTCATAATCGTAGATACTGCATCGTACGGCTTTCTGCGATGTAAAACGATCGCTTCGGCGAACGCCAAAAATGGATATAGATATTTATTGAGTGCGAGCGGGAATTTCTTCAGGTCGGACATCGTCGCGCCGCGACGCGTAAAGCCGATGCGGAAAATATCTATGTTGCCTACTCGTTCAAATTTCGGCAGATTTGAATCAAACCGTAGCGTAATCATGTCAAATGAGTACTCGCGCGGAGAGATGCGGTCGGTCACCTCTTTAACGGCCACCTCGGCCCCTCCGATGAACGGGTGATATGTGAGGGAGAAGAAAAGAATTCGTTTCATTGTGTGTGCTCTACTGTATCAAAATCGTTGATAATTACTACTTATAACTAAAGAAAAAGGCCGGTAGTCGCCGGCCAAAGTTGCTGTTGTTTATTCGACGTTGGCGACACAGTCGACAACCCCGTGCGCCTTAAGATAACGTCTGAGGAACTCATCTGGGTCATCGAGGTGCAGACGCGCCTCGGCGAACGCATGTTCGAGTGTTACGGCATCTTTCTCGTTCTCGAAATCGATTATCAGACGGTTCCAAAGTCTCAGAACCCTCTTGGGCGGCGGACAATTAATGACTGCGGCCATGCTCTTTACTCCCTTCAGAATGAACCGTGGGTATCTTACCACGTCACAGGTTTTTTACAATCCGACAATATTTGTCGCAACGTTCCAGAGTTTGTCGGCGACAGCGGTATCAGAAGCTAACGAGGAGGCCGGGGCGATTTTCGTTCTCTCAAAGTATTCCCCGCTTACGCTCGCGACCTCTGGTGACGTAGCCAGATACGCACTAGCATCTGCCCCCTGCTCTGGAGTGAGTAGCGTACGCTTATAGAAGAAGGCGAGCATCGGATTCATCTTACGAACGTTCTGCATCGTCATCTCGGTGCCCACGATTCCCGGATTAAGCGCGTTCACCGTCACCCCGCTTCCATCCAAGTCTTTCGCCAACTTTTTAGTGAACAGCAGCAGCGCCAGCTTTGACTGCGCATAGGCCGCGTATTTGTCAAAACTTTTTTTACTTTCCAGATCGGCGAAATTAATTCGCCCTTCCTTATGCATAGAAGAAGAAACGTTGACTATGCGCGACGGTGCACTGCTTCTCAATATTGGAAGGAGCAGATTGGTGAGAAGGAACGGCGCCAAAAAATTAACCGCAAAATTAAGTTCGATGCCGTCTTCGGACTCTCGTCGCTCCTGCGGTAGAACGCCGGCGTTATTGATGAGCACATCAAGTCTCTGGTGACTTTTTTTAAATTCTTCCGCACATGCTCTGACTGAGGCGAGCGAAGAGAGGTCGCACACAATATATTCAACGGCATTATTACGCACTTCTTGAGCTATCTCCTTTTTTATTCCTTCTCCACTCTCGACACTGCGCGCTGTAAAAACGATCGTCGCACCGGACGGGGCGAGTTTTTTAACAATTTCTTTGCCGATTCCTGATGTACCTCCCGTAACTAAAATTACTCTTTGGTTGGTCATTATTATATGAATATGAATGCGGCGCCGGCGAGCGCCATGACGCCCAGAAGACCGAGTGTCCACGGAGACTTAAAAATGCCGCCGAACTTCGATGTAGAAGGTGCAGAAGCCGCCCCCACAGCCGCGAGTTCATTCGCAGCTGCGGGGGCATTTACTGCTTCTTCATGTACTGGAACGTCTGCTCTCGCGCTTAAT
>CAZVYA010000094.1:0-2289 GCA_964631225.1 uncultured Candidatus Saccharibacteria bacterium | reverse complement strand
TCGACAACTATCATATCGAGCCGAGGCAACAGGTCGTGTTCAAAGACGGACAGCTGACTCAAGTGTGGCAGGACAACCGTCCGACCATCGAGAGCGTTGCGAAATCTGTGACAGCAAATGTCGACGCGTTGCCGTGGTGGCTCACGCGTATCGCGAATCCGGGCGTGTTCCCAATATCGGTTACCAAGGACCTATACGGTCTCCGCGATCGAATGATTCGGACGCACTCCCTGCAGGCCGAGTACCAGCCGTTCTAAATCGTTCTTTGTTCGCTTCGCCCCGGCACTTTGTCGGGGCTTTTTATTTACTATAGAAAAGAAAACCGGCGCCTTCGGCGCCGGGAGATACTGCGAACGTTTCATTCAACCATCGCGGGTGTGCGATTCACGATCTCGAGCAAGTCCGCGTTCGAGTAGCGTGGTCGCACTATCGTCTGCCAGCCGGAGGTTGTCACCGGCGTCTCGGTCGGCCTGATCCACCGCACCCATCCCATATAGGGAGTGAGTTCGTTGCTCGGATTCGTTCGCGTGTAGTGCAGGACTTGGCAGTTGTAGATGCGGTCCACGGACTTTTTCGAGGAGATTAACTCTCTGAACCGCTCCTGCGACAGGCGTTCAATTCGTACTTGGAACGCTCGCATGACCTCGCCGTGACAAACGATGATGACCCGTTTGTCGCTGCATTCGCGATGAAGCGTCTGCAGGACACGGTCTATACGTAGGCAGAGTTCCGCAAACGATTCGCCATTGGGTGGCTTCCAGAAGAAAGGTTCGACCTTCCTGCGTCGCAGTTCGGCCATGAACTTCCTCTCGCGCTCATCTTCGGGATAGATATCGAGTTCGCCCCAGTCGCGTTCGGTCAGATAGAAGTCGCGATACCACGATGCATTCGGCAGTTCGAGCCCGCCGGCAGTCTCCATCGCACGTAGGTAGTCGGACACGTAATATCGGTCGAAACCGACGCCGTCTTCGAAGAATTCCTTTCGCAAAAATTCGCTAGCTTGGCGCCTTTGTTCACGGCCGAGCTTGGTTAAGCGGAAGCTTCCGGAATGTCGCCTGCGGAACTCTTTGGTAAACGCACTGTGGTCGCCGGCTTCCGACATCCGCTTTGCCTTGTTTATTTCAGATTGGCCATGGCGGACGAGGACGAGGTCTATGGGTAATGTCATTGAAGAACTCCTTTCGTTAGTCTGCCTACACTTAACATGAAAATGCATAGAAAATCAAACGGTTTACAAGCAGCGCAGGCGCGCGTATCATTACCTCAGAAGTGTTCGCTGTTATTTTATTGACTACACAGAGGGGTAGATTATGAGTGACACGAAGCTCGTGGCACAGGAAATCGAAGCACTGCGCCGGCGTCGGAAAGAAATCCAGGAGCGACATGAGAATGATATCGTGTGTCTCGATGAAGATATCTCTGCGCTCCAGAAGCGTATTCTGGACGGCGGAGAAACGAGCGGGGACGGCATCATGGACTATCTGCTCGCCGCGTATGGCTACATAGACCATGAAATTTCACTGCCGTTCCGTCGGATCGAAGAGCAATTTATCGGTAAGACGGGACAGTTCTTCCTCGTCGTCGTGCGTAGTAAGGTGAGACACATGTTTGGCGGATGTTTTGGTGGCGAAGAACCGCGTGAATCCGATTATCATCTCGAGACTCGCTACACTCTCGGTATTCTTTCCGCCGAGAAGCTCGTTTTCGACGCGAAGAAGTGGAGTTGCGGCTTGCCGACTGAAACGTACGTGGAGTTGTCGTTCGGCACGTTCGGCGGACAGCCTGATAAGAAGACTGGGCCGTTTCTTCTTGTCGACGGATTTCGCGGACTAGGCAAAGTGATTCAGACAGGTCGTGCGGGACTCGAGGTCATCGTCGGCTGTGAGGAGGTGTTCGCCTATTCGCCACCCGAGTTCCAGACAGAGCCTGAGAAGCGCCCGTCGCACTGGGTTATTGCTCTCAACCAAGCGATACGTAGGCTTGGGAGAAACCTACCCGAGGCACCAGAAGAAATAGCCGCGCTAGAGCGGCAGCGGACAGAAACGCTGAATCGTCTCAACCAGAAGCGCGACCACCTCAGGGTACTAGGTGAATATGGCGCTCAACGGGCAGAGTTGGAAAAATGCAAGGACGAGCTTCGAGCGCTTCTTGTTAAGGCCAAGGAACTCGGGCTAAAAGATAGACCGCTCGTCAGGCTCGTTGAAAGCGAGTTGTGATGTACCAAGACGTCGCGATGCGACGCCTTTTTCTTTTTATACTAAGTAGGATAAGGTGGCTGTATGGCCAGAG
>CAZVYA010000093.1:0-2310 GCA_964631225.1 uncultured Candidatus Saccharibacteria bacterium | reverse complement strand
GTTGCAGCGCCGATCTTCGCGAGCACGCAGCCCTTCATCTTCTGATCGCCCTCCAATAGAACGTAGGAGCCAGCGAGTGGAGATGCCATTTGGTCTATGACCGCTATATCAGCGTCTTCTGTCGCCTTGGCGAGCACGTCTTCGTGTTGGGCGAGGCATGTCACAAAAAGATAATCTACTTCTACGCGGACGCTCTTCATACCGAGTGGATCGCCGAGCACCTTGTTACCGTCAATGCGGTATTCGAGCGGTATGCTGTGAAGGACGTGTCGATTAAGGAACCCTGGTGCCGCCGCCTCGCGCGCCGCCTTACCGGCCTTCTCTAGGTCGAGCGCGGTAATCTCTTGGTCGGCGCGCGAGATGATGGCCGAGCCGGTGGCGCGCGCCTCGTCTAGCGATATTCCTCCAACGGCTAGAAATGCTGTGCGAATAGGTACGCGCGCGGCGGACTCCGCCTCCTTTTTAGCCTTTAGGATGCTCGCAGATACCTCTTCTTTATTCACTATGTAGCCGTGACGCAGGCCCTTTGACTCCGCGAGGCCTGTGCCTAAGATACGTATCTGACGCCCGCCCTTTTTATCGGAGAGCTCTTCGACCACGACCATCTTTACTTGGTACGTGCCTATGTCGATGCCGGTTGCTATCCGTCGCGCCATATTTAGTTAGAAGTTTTCGTTCGCATGCCTCCATCTTATCACCATGCGACCATCCTTTTATATGCAGTGCACCGTGGATAAATAATAAAAGAAGGAAGCTGGAAGCAGGAAGCTGGAAGTCAGGAGCCTGCTTTCGCGCCTCAGAAGGACAGATAATAATTTCTGCGCTTTTTTCACCCACAACATACGAAAGCACGTTCGGAATATATTCTTTTTTACGAAGCATTTTATTTAATGCGCGCGCCTTCGCGGGACCGACGAAGGTCAGCGATATCTCCCAGTCGGGGAGTAACTCCTTTGCGATTTTAGAAAAGACAGAACCCGCCAACATCGGAGAGTTGCGGCGGGTCAGGTTCTGTATAGAAACGCCCGTCATTCGTCTACTTTCGTCCGCCCTTACGAACCTTCTTAGCGGCGGGGTCTATCTTGCCGAGCTTCACTAGCTCGTTGTAATTCTCGCGGCGCGACTTAGAGATGAGGGCGCGCTTGTGGCCGACGTTCTTGGACTTGGTGCGCTGCCAATAGCGGCCACCTCGTACCTCGCGCACAATGCCGAGCGTCTGGGCTCTGCGCGTGAATCGGCGAATAAGCGCGGCAGAACTCTCGTTCTTCCCGCGCTTCACTTCCACTCGTGTGTCCGCTGCCATAGTGAAGAGACTCTAGCATTTCTTCTGTAAAAAAACAACGCCCGCGTATTGCGGGCGTTAGGCGGCATTGTCTGACTCGACTTCCTAGCGAAGGACTTGAGTGAATACGAATGACAAAACCGATTCTTTCCAAGCGGTTGGCATCGTCATGATGAAGTACGTAGCCCACATTATCAGATTTCCGATAACGGCCTGAACGAGATACTCTGCGACAAAAACCACGAAATTTGACATCGGGGCAACAAACATAACAAGTACGGCTACTGTGCATACTGCAGAGATAGCGACCATCGCGTGTGTTGTGAGGAAGGCACCGACCAGAATCCCGATACAGAAGCCCACGAGGATCTCCCACTTCAGGCAACGTATCCAACCCAGAATAGTCATTTCCAATTGACACCTCCATTAAGGACAGAAACCCCTCATAGAATGTAGTAATAAGGCGTTTCTGTCAATCGCTGCTGTTTAGGTGAAAGACTTCAGGCGTTCGGCGAGGCCGATTTGGAATATTCTTATCTTGTAACGGTCGGCTAAAGACAGGGAGATTGTAAAAATAAAAAACGCCAGCTGTGCTGGCGTTTGCGTAGAGAGATCGAGTTCAGCAGGGGAGTCCGCGACGTACGAACCCCACCGCATGGTCGGCGACTTCTTCCATTGTAGAATGAATTTTGAAGTCCGGGCCGATATCGAGAAGGAAGTTGCGCGCGATGGTGCTGATACCGGGGAAGTCCGGTTCGGCGCCCATTACTATTCGCAGGCTTCTGTCGTGTGCCATGTGTCCGCGCCAGACGCCGATTTCGCCCCGTGTATCCATCGCGTAGGGCTTGGTGCCCGTGCGCGGATTCGTTTTGCTCTCGGCAGGGAGCCAGAAGATGAGGCAGCCGGTCGGCCATTTGTCGGCCGCATAACGGAGGTAATGATGCTCCCAGTCTGTTTGTCGAGGATACACGTTTCCATCTCCACTCACGCGATACTGATAGAGAGGATGGTCGGACGTGTAGCGGCTC
>CAZVYA010000092.1:0-2337 GCA_964631225.1 uncultured Candidatus Saccharibacteria bacterium | reverse complement strand
CAAGCCACCCACCCCGTGAGCCGCCCACACGTCGAGCGTGTCGTCCACTTTTGTCTTGCGGCTCCGGATATACACCGCCGTGTATGTCACGACTCCGGCGATGATACCGATAGCGATGGAAGCGACGGGGCCGACGTATCCGGAAGCCGGCGTGATGGCGACGAGGCCGCAGACGGCGCCGATGGCGGCCGCCATCGCCGAGGGCTTCTTATTCTCCGCCCAAGAGAGCGCTACCCAGACGAGAGCGGATGCCGCCGCAGCAGTGTTGGTCACTACGAAAGCGCTCGCGGCCAAGGCGCCTGAGATGAGCGCCGAGCCTGCGTTGAAGCCGAACCAGCCGAACCAGAGGAGTCCTGCGCCGAGAATCACAAACGGGACGTTGTTAGCGCTGTTCGCAGGCGTCGAGCCGGTCTGCAGGCGCTTCCCAACCAGAAGAGCGGCCGCGAGCGCCGAGAATCCGGCCGTCATATGCACCACCGTCCCGCCGGCGAAGTCGAGCGCGCCGAGCGAGTGGAGCCAGCCGAGCGGAGACCATATCCAGTGTGCGACAGGGTCGTAGACCAAGGTCGCCCATAGGAGCGTGAAGATAACTAGAACCTTAAATTTAATGCGCTCCACGAATGCGCCGATGATAAGGGCGGGAGTAATAATGGCGAACATCCCTTGGAATATCATGAACACGAGCGCCGGTATTGTCCCTGCGTAATTGGCGTCCGGAGCGAACCCTACTCCGCGTAGTCCGAAAAAGTCCAGATTGCCGATAACGCCACCCACGTCCGACCCGAAGGCGAGGCTGTATCCGAAAAGTACCCACTGCACCGAGATGAGCGCGAGAATAATCATCGACTGCTTTAAGACAGAGATGACGTTCTTCGACGAGACCATTCCGCCATAGAAGAAGCCGACTGCAGGCGTCATGAGCATCACGAGCGCAGTGGCGGCGAGCATCCACGCCGTGTCGCCGCTGTTAATCGCGCCGTCGGCTACGTCGCCGGCTGAGGCTCCGGCGAAGAATGTCGCGAGATAGCCAACGAATAATCCGAGAAGTATCCAGAACACCGAGTGCCACATGAACCGCTTCCCGTGCTGAGATTCTAGAAACTGTTCCATAGAAGTTGGTTGGTTATTTCGTGGTGATAAATAATTTCTGCCGTCTTAATATTCGTCCCGAGCGCCTTCGGCGCACGGTCAGCCTGCTCCTGCTTGTAATGAACGAACTTATTCTTACTATCCTCGCCCAGAATCTTGGTCATAAACTTACTCGCCTTGCAGAGTGCGATGGCGTCGTTGATGTTGTCGGGGAGGAAGCGAAGTCGGTCTCTTTTATTCTCGTCCTTCTTCAGCTTCTCTCCCTCGAGGCCGGTGCGCAGAATAGTGTAGAGAGAGAGATACGGATTAGTGTCTGGCGCGACCGAGCGTATCTCGATGCGCGCCGTCTTCTCGTTCCCAACCGGTATGCGAATCATCGCTCCGCGGTCTATCGCCGAGACCTTTATCTGGTTCGGCGCCTCGAAGTGCGGGTCCAGCCGTCGGTATGCGTTGACTGACGAATTGATTACGAGGCAGAGCTCCGGCGCGTGATTAAGCAACCGCAGGATGAAGTCCCACGCGACCTTGGATAGTCCATCAGCACCTTTCGGGTCGTGGAATATATTCTTGCCGTTTTTAGACAGAGAAAAATTCGTATGCATACCGCTCCCGTTGATGCCCATGAACGGCTTTGGTAGAAAGGTCGCCGTCATGCCGAGATTTCTAGCGACTTGCCGACAAATCAGTTTATAGAGCTGGACGTTGTCTGCCGCGCGCACTACCTCGGTGTAAGAGAAGTTCATCTCGAACTGCGATGGGGCGACTTCCGGATGGTCCTTCTCATTCTTAAAGCCCATCGCCCTCTGCGCCTCTGCCGCGTGGTCGATAAAGACGCGCAGTTTATCCATCGGGAGAGAATGAAAGTAGCCTCCGCTTGAAATGAGTTTGAATCCTTCCTTCGCGCGATAACCCTGCTCGCTGTTGACGCCGTCTACCAAGAAGCCCTCCACCTCTGCGGCGGAGTACGCTTCAATACCCTGTTTTTTCTTCAACGCTTCCGAGTAAGCCTTGAGCATGCCGCGGAAGTCGGAGTGGTATGGGCTGCGGTCGCGGTTTAAGACTGAGGCGAAGAAAATCACCTTACCGGGGCCGAAGACATCTGATGGGAAATACCGAATGCTCCCCCAATCGATGTCGAGTCGCAGGTCGGACTCGTGCTGTGGTGTGAAGCCGCGGATGGAGGAGCCGTCGAAGGTTAGGTTCCCGAGCGAGCCAAGCAGAAACTTCTTGTCGTAGTCCAACATGTGG
>CAZVYA010000091.1:0-2539 GCA_964631225.1 uncultured Candidatus Saccharibacteria bacterium | reverse complement strand
CGCGCGACTGGAAGTTCGTTCTGAAAAGGACGGCAATTTCTTCTGGCCGCACTCCGTTCTTCATCAGTTCGCGTATTTTTATCGCAATCCAGCGCGCCTCATCTTCTGCATTCACGGCCATATGCACTACGATGGGTTCGCCGGCAGTTTTCTCGGTACTAGAATATTTCTCTTTCCGGTTCTTGTTCTTTTCAATGACAGTGTTCGCTGCATCCACGAGATTTTTAGTCGCGCGATAGTTGCGCTCCAGAATAATAGTCTGCGACTCCGGATATTCTTTGTCGAATTCAAGCAAATTTTCTATCGTAGCTCCGCGCCACGTATAAATCGTCTGGACGATATCGCCGACTACGAACAAGTTTTTGTGCTTCGCCGCGAGCATGTTCGCGAGCCTCCCCTGAAGCGCGTTCGTGTCCTGATACTCGTCGATGTGAATGTAGCGCCAACGCTCCTGTGCGAGCGTACGGATATCCTCGCGCTCCTCTAGAAGGCGCACAGGCAGAGCGATAAGGTCGTCGAAGTCGAGTGCCTTCTCCTCCTTCAGAGTTTTCTCGTAGCGAAGCCACGCTTCGGCGGTAATCCTGTTGCCGAAACCTTCATGCGCATGTTTCTCATAGAACTCCTGCGCGCGCACCCCCTCTCCCTTTTGCCTCGATATGCGCCCTAGGACGGCGCGGGGCGAAAGCTCCTTTGTTTCTACGTCGAGCGCCTTTAGCGCCGCACCAATCGCCTTCTCCGAGTCGTCGCGGTCGTAGATACTGAAAAAACGAGGAATGCCGATCTCTTTACCGTAGCTCTCCAGAAGTTCGCGACCGAGTCCGTGGAAGGTGGCTACGAGCGGGATCGGCCCGTCGTCTCCAAGCATCGCGCGGACCCTCTCGCGCATCTCGCGCGCCGCCTTATTGGTGAATGTAACCGCCAAAATCTCATTCGCCGGTACGCCCTCACGAATAAGGTGGTATATGCGCGTGGTTAGCACGCGCGTTTTACCGCTCCCTGCGCCCGCCAGCACCGACACTGGCCCGTCCGTAGCGAGCACCGCGCGTTTCTGCGCATCATTTAAGCCGTCTAGATATTTCACTAACGGACTATACCCCGAAAGCGCTCTCCACAGCCATTTCTTAACCCGATTGACTACCTTACCCACAGCGCTATACTCTCGGTATCGACTGATACCCAGATATTCAAGGAATGGCTTATATACAGCGTATGTAAGCCATTCTTGTATTCAGAAAGCCCCGCCGATTCGCCCCGTTTACCTATAAAATTCAACCGACAATTCATCATATCCGGACTCGCGTTCGTCGTCTCTGTCTCCGCGATGTCCATGCCGCAACAGGCACATGCCTTCTGGCCGTGGCCTTTTTCTACAAATGCGGACGCTGCCGTGAACCCGACTCAGCCCGGTTCGTCGACGCCGGTTCTACAAGCTTCAATAAATATAGACCCGAATCCCAATAAGGGTTCGGGTATTGTCCAAACTAGCGGTAACCGTGCGCTCATCGCCTATAACGGACCGCTCGGCTCGGCGGCGGACATCGCCACGTCAGAACAGAGTGACCGCATCTCGGTCTACGAGGTGCATCGCGGAGATACTCTATCTGAAATCGCAAAGATGTTCGGTGTTTCTATAAACACAATCATTTGGGCGAACAACTTAAAGGGAGTAAACGACGTTCACCCCGGCGACACCCTTATAATCTTGCCTGTCTCCGGTGTCGAGCGCGTTGTTGTGAAAGGCGACACTCTTAAGTCTCTCGCTAAGAAGTACGGCGCCGACGCAGGCGAAATAGCGCAGTTCAACGGCCTCGGTCCGTCCGACCCTCTGGCTATCGGCTCTACAATCATCATCCCCGGCGGCGAACTTTCCTTGCCGACGCCTGTGAGAAACGCCCCAAGTAGCGTCGCCAAAGAATCTCTGCGCGGAGCTGGCGGCACAGTACTGCCGGGGTACTTCGGTAGTCCGGTTCTCGGCGCACTCATCACGCAAGCTCTTCACGGATGGAACGGTGTCGACATTGGCGCCGCTCGAGGCACACCTGTATATGCGGCCGCAGATGGAATTGTCATAATCGCGCGCGGAGGAGGCGGGTGGAACGGCGGTTATGGCAACTACATCGTTATAAACCACGACAACGGCTCACAGACACTATATTCACACCTAAGAAGCGTCGTCATCGGCTTCGGTCAGACTGTTTCTAGAGGACAACTCATCGGATACGTCGGCTCGACCGGCCGCGCGACAGGTCCGCATCTCCACTTCGAAGTCCGCGGAGCAGCAAATCCGCTCCGTAACTGTTCCGTCGGCTCTATCTGCTTCCCACAGTAAATAAACTTGACGTACGAAATTCGCGTGATATACTCCAGACAGATTTCTTTTTGTAACCAATAGAAGGAGGCTCTCGTGCCGAACACTACCCCGCCGTTCTCGCTTCACCCATTAAACAAAAACTTCGTCGGACCAAAGCCGATAGACGAAGCTCCGGAGAAAAAAATCCAAGAGCTGGAACTCTCCGACAAGCTGATTATCGAACGCAAG
>CAZVYA010000090.1:0-2593 GCA_964631225.1 uncultured Candidatus Saccharibacteria bacterium | reverse complement strand
TCAACGAGGACCTCTCTCGGGAGCGCATCCTGAGCTGCTGTAGCGATAGCGCGCGACTTCGGGAGATATGTTCCGATTGCAATGGCTGGAGTTGAAGTCCCCGTATCTCCGGCATAAATAATAACTGCTCTAGACGCGTCAGCCCCAATCGCCGCCGTTACGAGGTCTTGGTTGGAGGGAGCCGGAGCCTGAATAATCGCCGCGGGGGCCGCCTGTGCTACGGTCTCTATAGTTCTCTCGACAACGCGATTCACAGTCTGGGTGACGAACGCAGGTGCATGGTCAAGAAGCGACACGGTGAGTATGCCGGTAGCAACCGATGTAACGAAGTTCACGAGAATCGTGAGTAGTATCAGCTGAGATTTGGACATTTCCTCTATGTTCATAAGACTATAATGCTACCGTTGGTTGTTCTTGTCAACAAATAGGACTGTCTCTGCAAGAGCTTTTGCAAAATGTTCCAGTTCGCGCGGTCGAACGCCATGCCCCCACGAGACTCTAAGCGTAGCGCGAGCACGTTCTTGGTCACCTGTGAGCGCCAGCACAGCCCGCGAACCGTCTTCTGAATCGGTCTCGCAGGCACTACGCGTGGAGACGGCGAAACCAGCTTCATCAAGGAGTGCTACGAGGTAGTCTGTGTCGCGGGTCGGCAAAGATAAATTAAGAATGTGCGGAGCTTGGCTACGGCCTTCGTTTATATATACGTTCGGAATTGTGGCTGTAATTTTCGCGACCAACAAAGCGCGCATCTCTTCAGCGGAAGCACGAAAACTCTCGCGACAAGTCGCAGCATCTGTCAGAGCGCGAGCAAATGAGCGCGCGAGCTCCGGCGCTTCGCTCCCGCTTCGCAGTCCTCTCTCCTGTCCGCCACCGCGGTACAGTGGAGTGATAGGAATCGTGCGATGCGCGACTAGCGCGCCGATTCCGCGCACTGCGCCTACCTTGGATGCGTCCAGTGTGAGCAAATCGGCACTGAAATGCGCCCTCGTTATCTTCTCTGTCATGGGTGCCTGACTCGCGTCAACGTGTAAAAAAGCTCGCGAGGGCGAATTCGAAAATGCATGTTGAATCGGCCTAGCGGCCCGAGCGCTTGCATTTTTGGATTCGACCGAGCGAGCTTTCGCCAGTGTTGAAGCCACCTCGCGCGTGTTCCAGACTACGCCAGTCTCGCCGCACACGGCATCAATACTGACCATCTTTGTTTCTGACCTCAACATTTTCTCCAATTTATCGCAATCCACGCTAAAGTCCTTAATCGGCAATGGTTCAACATCGACTCCGCGCTCGCTCGCCAATTTCATATTCTCAACAATAGATGCGTGCGCGCTCGGTAGATACAGAGCGTGGTCGCCCTTTTTCAGAATACCCAGAATGGCAAGCGCGTTCGCTTCAGTTGCGCCGCTGGTAAATATCACATCGTCGCTCTGCACCTCCAGCAGGCGCGCTATACCTAGACGCGCGTCCTCCAACATCTGCTTCGCGCACCGCCCCTCTTCGTGAGGCGACGAGGGATTCGCGCTCGCGCCTGCGGCATAATCAAAATAGGTTCTCTTCTTCCACCACATATCTATCATTCTATAGGTACTTGACAATAAATGCTCGTGGTGCTATCCTAATATTACGTTCTTTTTGAACCCCCCGCCGTTTGGCCGAGGCCAGGCTGTCAGGTGGTCTAAACAACCATCTGGCATCGCGATGAGATCATCGCGGAAAGCGCGCGGCTGCGGCGGGACGATCTTTTATCTCCTTACGAGATCGTCCCGCCGATGGGGGCCATGACGGCCCCAAAAATAAAGCGACCCTAGAGGCCGCTTTTTTAATTTCTTTACTTCTCTTTACTTCGGTCGCGGGATGATGGAGACGCCCTTCTTCGCGAGCATAAGGCCACTGCCATGCTTTATCTCCTCGTCCATCTTGGCATCGAAGCCCTCCCTTCCGGCAATGTACCGAGCGAGCCTGTGCGACATCATGACGTTCGAGACCAGAAGCAGGAGTACCCCGTCGCGGAATAACGCTTCGACTATCTTAACCGCGAGCTCGCAATCGCCACGGTTATAGGCATCTGCCCTGAAACACTCGTGCGGCATGACGCTTCCTTCAATACCCAGCTCCCGAGCGACGACCTGTGCGCCGTAGAGCGCACATGGCTCGGTCGAAGAGAGGATTTCCACCCTCAGCCCCCGCTTCACTGCAACCTTCTTTACTGCGACTGCGAGTTCTGCCATTTCGGCCATTCCCTGCGCCGTCAACTTATGCTGTGCATCGTGGGACCCGTGCCGTGCAGCAATGAAAACACGTTTAGTCGAGTCCAATTTTGGTTTCGACTTTTTCGATTTCAACCATTTCATTCGCTTCTCCTTCACTGTTGACGTTCTGATTAAAAATTACATCATTTACAACAATTTCGCAAGCCCTTAAGGTGACACCTTGCCAAGCAAGGTGTCACCTTACGATTCGATTGCAATAAGGCGTTTTTTGTGATGAAATAGATAAATTATGGCGCGGGTAGCACGACCGCCCGTCATCGCGGTGATGGGCCACATAGACCACGGGAAGTCCTCGCTTCTGGATTACATCCGGAAGGCGAATATTG
>CAZVYA010000089.1:0-2652 GCA_964631225.1 uncultured Candidatus Saccharibacteria bacterium | reverse complement strand
CAAGCGCGTTGAAGAGGCCAGCCATATGCCAGGCGCGCTCTCTGCCGCAGTGATGAATCATACGACCATCACATCATTCGCCGCCGTTCCATACGAGCGCTCCTACTTCGGAGGAGTGGCGGAGAAGTGGTACAACGCGACGAAGGCCGCGATGGACGGCTACACGTGGATATACGGCATCCAAGGTCTGTTCTCACTCTTTATTGAAATAGCGATTCTGGGCGGCGCGGCATATCTCTGGCATAAGGGGCTTCTCACCATCGGCGACTTCGTGCTGGTGCAGGTATATATCATCGGCCTCTTAAACCGCGTGTGGGGCATAGGGCGTAATATGCGCCAACTCCACGACGCGTTCTCAGAGGCGACAGAGATGCTGGACATAATGGATGTGCCGCACGGGATACGGGATGTTGCCGGAGCGACACCACTTAGCGTGCGCGAGGGAGCGATTACACTCGACCGCGTTCGCTTCGAGTATTACGACAGCCACGCCGTTCTGGATAATTTTAGTCTAGTCGTTAAGCCGCATGAAAAAGTGGCTCTAATCGGCTCATCGGGGGCGGGGAAGACGACAATCGCCAAGCTTCTACTGCGTCTCTACGACCTAACTGACGGCACTATCAGCATCGACGGACAGGACATCTCGCGCGTGACTCAGGAGAGCCTTCGCAGAGCCATCGCATTCGTCCCGCAGGAGCCGATGCTATTCCACCGTACACTTATGGACAATATCCGTTACGGCCGGCAGGGAGCGACAGACGAAGAAGTCGTCGAGGCGGCGAAGCAGGCACACTGCTTCGAGTTCATCAGCCGCTACGCAGACGGATTCCAGACGATGGTGGGCGAGCGCGGCGTGAAGCTCTCGGGGGGCGAGCGCCAACGGGTCGCTATCGCCCGCGCGATTCTCAAGGACGCGCCGATACTTGTGTTAGACGAGGCGACGTCCAGTCTCGATTCGGAGTCTGAAAAACTGATTCAGGACGCGCTCTTAAACCTTATGAAAGGGAAGACCGTCATCGCGATAGCGCATAGGCTCTCCACCGTGATGCATATGGACCGACTCATAGTGCTCGAGAAGGGTGCGGTCATTCTCACTGGTACGCATGAAGAACTCCTAGCGCAGGAGAGTAATCTCTATAAAAAGCTCTGGGAGATACAGGCGGGCGGATTCTTACGGAAGGATTAGATTGTCTGAATCGCGAGCGTTTGTTAGTGTTAACTAACTTGCCGGTATAGTTCAATGGTAGAACGAAGGACTCATAAGCCTTAAACAATGGTTCGATTCCATTTACCGGCACATCAAGTAGTATTGTGTGGATAAGTAGGTTAGGATAATGCCCTGTCACGGGGTATACTATTAGCATGCCAATGTATCGGGCGGTAAATAAAGACTTCTTCAAAAAATGGACGCCAGAAATGGCCTATGTCGTTGGATTCTTTGCAGCAGATGGTTATATCAGTCTCAATAATAGGGGGGCGCATTTTTGGAATATTCAAATAACCGACAAGGAACTCCTGGACAATATAAAAAGGACTGTCCAATCGGATCATAAAATCGGCATTCGAAAACGGAATCTAAAAGAAAGTACTATATACCGTCTACAAATAGGCAGTATCGAAATGTGTAATGATTTACGCAAATTGGGATTTACTGAACGGAAATCAAAGAATTTATCTGTGAATAAAGTTCCAAAGAAATATTTTTCACATTTCGCGCGAGGTTATTTTGATGGAGATGGCAATGTTTGGGTTGGATTTGCGCATAAAGATAGAAAAACTCCGAGCCTGACACTACTCACCGCATTCACTTCGTGCTCCACAGACTTTCTAAGATTGCTATTGAAAGAGCTAAACAAGCACGGTATTGAGGGCGGCTCGATTTATGTCTCAAAAGAAAATTATTCGCGATTACAGCTAGGTACGCGAGACTCTTTGAAACTATATGATTTGATGTATAATCAAGATAATTCTTCTGGTTTGCGGCTACTCAGAAAGAAGGTAGTTTTTGAAAAATTTCAGATCAAAAGAAAAAATGCGGTCGTGGTGTAGCCTGGTTAACACGTCTCCCTGTCACGGAGAAGATCGTGGGTTCAAATCCCATCGACCGCGCATCGATACGGAAAGAGGCATAAACCTCTCATCCGTCTTGTAATTGCGCTGTAGTTCTGGTTCAACTGATTCAATTCCGGTATCGTCCCATACGGCCAGCCCTGTTATAATTTCCCGATGGAGACAATGCCCGGAAAGAAATCGATATCTGCAGAACTGAAGGAGATTTTCGATGCAGATCAAGCCGATAGAAAGGATATGGAAGGAAACTGGAAGAATTCCGATCCTGTAAAAAACATACTCGAGAAGGACGCGATTCGTTTAAGGAGAGCGAATGAAATTTACGAGGAGCATAAATCTGGCAACCTCACTATGACCGGAGAAGAACTAGAACAGCTCGCATTTCTTTTCCAACACAGCAATAAGATCGATGACTATCGAAAGGCGATGGAACTCGGGAATGCTGCAGGTGAGGAAGGCAAGTGGATTGCTGCTGCGGCTGAAGACCGGTGGCTAATTTCGAAAGGTGAAAAGCAAAGGTGGGGAACTCAATTCACACACGATAACGACCAAGCGCCGATGTTATCAGATGAGGAGTCAGGC
>CAZVYA010000088.1:0-2707 GCA_964631225.1 uncultured Candidatus Saccharibacteria bacterium | reverse complement strand
ATGTGCTAGCGCACGATAGACCACTCTTTGTAAGCGGCCTTTCCGCGGAGTGCGACAGAGAAACCGTTTTTAATCCAGATAAAATATGTGCGGAGCCAGCCGAGCTTGTGCGGGCGGCGCAGCGAGTGGCGCACGCAGAGCTTGTAATAAGACATCGTTCGACCGTGCGATGCGAGTTGGCGGAAGAGTTCGTTGTCTTCGCCGGCGGCGAGATGTTCACCAAACCCGCCGATTTTCTTAAACGCTTCAGCGCTCACCATCTGGAACTCGCCAGAGGAGTTGCCAGAGTGGAAAATATTATTGGAAATTACATAAAACCAGTTAAGTGGCGCACTAAAGATCCTGTCTACAATTGATTTGTTTTCTACATACGGCTGGAGCGGGACCGTAAGAGCGATAAGTTTTGGATTTTTACCGAATACCTCTAGCACTTTATCAAAAAATTTCTGCGGTTCAGGAATAATCACGTCGGCATCTATAAACACTAAAAATTTTCCCGCCGCGAGAGCTGCCCCAGAGTTTTTCGCCTCGCCGAATGTCTGCCGACGCGATTCTCCCCAGACGACTACTTTATCCGTATACTTTCTCGCGATATCCAGCGTTTCGTCTGTACTACCGCCGTCTGTGATAATAATTTCATGTGCCAGCGTTAGATTTTCAAAGTTCTTCAACGTCCGTTCCAAGAACGGGCCTTCGCGTAGCGTGGGGATTATTATAGAAATGAGCGGAGAAGGGGAGGGGGCTCGTGAATACACGACCCCACTTGGATTTTTATAGTCGCTTCGCTCGTTAAAAATCTCGGCGTTCATTGTTTCTTAATCCAGAGATAAATATCTTCGAGTGCCTTCACGCCGTCGCCGGCCGCTATGTTGTTCTGGTGGTAGAGCTCATCTGTACAGTCGCCAGCGGCCCACACGCCCTCAACACTTGTACGCTGATTATGTGGGTCGACCTTAACGCGCTTAATCGAGTCCAGCTCGACTAGATTTCCAAGAAATCCGGTATTCGGCACTACGCCCACCTCCACGAATATGCCTGTGACGGGTAAAGTTTCCTCCGCGCCGGAGTCTTTGTTTTCATATTTCAAGCCTGTAACAAACTGCTCTCCCACTACCTCGGTAGGTTCCGCGTTTCTGATGATACGGATGTTTTGATGTGCCGACGCCTTCTGCACCGTTACGGGGTCCGCCTTGAGCTCCGCGTGTCGGTGGATAAGTGTTACGGACTTCGCATACGCGAGAAGTTGGAGTGCAGTTTCGAATCCGGCGTTACCGCCGCCGACCACAACGACATCTTGTCCAGAGAATAGGGGCCCGTCGCAGGAGGCACAGTAGGCGACACCCCTATTATCAAAAGTATCGGCGCCGGGCACATCGAGCTTTCGACGACCGGCGCCCGTGACCACGAGCACCGCTTTTGCAGAGAATTCTTTTCCAGATTTTGACTTGGCGGTGAAACCGCCAAGTTGCGTGGCGGTTTCACCGCCATCGGACTCGAGCGAAACTATTCGTTCACCGGTGACGAGTTCCAAAAAATCGCCCTTCACCGCGTCCAGATGCGCGCGGAAGAGTTTAGCGAGCTCGCCACCATGAATCTTCGGTGAGCCTATCCAATTCTCTATACCTTCAGATACAGTTGACTGTCCGCCGATATCTTCGGCTATTAGAACCGTTTTTAGATGTTTACGTGCCGCATACACGGCGGCGGCGACACCCGCAGGCCCGCCGCCGATAATAATGAGGTCGTACATTGCCTCATTCTAGCACCATTATTTTTTATGTCTTCGAAGAAATGCGGGAATTGCGCCCCACGTCTCATCATCCTCGGGAGCCGGCGGAGTGTGCTCTCTCTTGTGCGGTACGGCGGTCACGATCGGCTCTTCTTTCTCCGTTGACACCGGCGCTTTTTCTTCAGCCGAAATCTTCTTTCCCTTATCCTCAGCAGGCTTCTCGTCGCGCTTTAGAATTTCATGATAGATACGGCCGCGCTCTTCTCGGTCTACTATTGGCATCGCGAATAGAGAGCGTTCAGGTCCGGCGTGCGAGGCGTGAGCCGCGCTCTCCGGGAATCCAGTCGCTATTACGATAATGCGTAGCTGGCCCTTCTTAAGCTTATCGTCCTTCATCACGCCCCAGATAATCTTAGCGCCCTTATCCACCGACTCGCTGATAATCTTGGACGCCTCGTGAACCTCCATAATGCCGAGGTCGTCGGAGTGTGCCACGACCCAGAGTACTCCCTTAGCGCCGCTGATAGATATGTCCAGAAGCGGGGAATTGACCGCACGCTTCGCAGCCTCCTTCGCGCGCTCATCGCCCTCGGAGATGCCGATGCCCATGAGAGTGGGGCCGGCCCCCTCCATAACCGCCTTGATGTCGTTGAAGTCGGTATTGATGTCGCCCGGCGTGCGGATAATGTCGGAGACTCCCTCTACCGCCTCGCGCAGCACCTCGTCGCATAAGGCGAACGCTTCTTTCAGTGAGAGAGTTTTCTCGACGACGGCGAGCAGTTTATCGTTCGGTATGACGATGAACGCATCCACCTCTTTCTTAAGGTCAGCGAGACCTCGTTCTGCGATATCCTTGCGTTGTGCGCCCTCAAATCCGAACGGCTTGGTGACGATGGCGATGACAAGCGCGCCGACTTCCTTAGCGATCTTGGCGACAACCGCTGATGCGCCTGTGCCGGTACCTCCGCCCATACCGCA
>CAZVYA010000087.1:0-2752 GCA_964631225.1 uncultured Candidatus Saccharibacteria bacterium | reverse complement strand
ATTCTGCAATTTATCAATGATTGTATCGTTTCGGCCAGCTCAACTTTCTTTACATTATGCTGGCTTACATTATAGATGAGCTTTTTCCAGTTGTTACTTTTCATAATGGCAAAATAGGCCCCCACCAGGTCATCAACATTTATATCCGCTCTATACGCCTCTGGTTCCGAGATAGAAATAAGACCCTTCGCTACGGCACAGTAGATGAAGTGGTTGGGCATGAGCTCCACGCGCATCCGAGGAGACACTCCCCACGCGGTTGAAGGTCGCAGGACTATTATCCTATATGTTGGATGTGCTTTAACTTTTTCTTTGATATATTTCTCCATGAGGAGTTTGTATCTGCAGTAGGTATCTGTCGGGGCCGGTAGGGGAGAGGACTCATCCAAAAGTCTTTTGCCCTTTTGATTGCCATACAAACTGGAGGAAGAGTTGTATATAACCGGAATGCGTAGCTCTTCTGCGATGTCCAGGACTTTTTTTGATGCCTCAAAGTTTATGTCTTTGGTGTAGAGGGGGTTATCATTACAGATGTAAAGACCAGCCAACTCGGCGAAGTGGACGAGGAAATCAGGCTTATACTCTTCTAAAGACTGCCGCAGTAAGGTGATATTCCGCACATCTCCCATAACAAATTGGCACGTTGCCTTGCCCTTTTTCGCCGTTCGTATTTCGGCCAGGATTTTCTTATAGTCCTGCTTGTAGAGCAGTGAGTCATATAAAAAAACAGAGTGGCCTTTTCTCAAGGCCTCCACGGCTAACTTTGAACCCAGATACCCCAGACCTCCAGTGATGAATATCTTCTGCATAGGTGCGATAGAGTGCCATGCTAGCATATTTTTTGTATAATGTACATACAATGCAATGAAAAAGCACCTGATGCAACTGATTAAGACCATCGTACGGCTATTGCCCGAAGGCGTACCGGAGTTTATCTATGTCTCAATCTTACGGCCAAAACCTCTGAAGGCATTGGCCAACACGGTGCTCTCTGCCATGATTCCGGCAACGGCAACGGTAAGCGACGGGAGCGTCATTGCCTTAAATAAAAAAGATGCGGTGGTCTCCGGAGCGCTTATGTTCGGTGTGTACGAAAAGTTTGAAACTGAGCTCATACGGAAAAAACTCGGGCCCGGCATGACGGTCATAGACATAGGGGCGAATATCGGCTACTACACGGCCATAGCTGCTAAGGCCGTAGGCCCAACCGGTCGCGTGATTGCGTTCGAGCCGGACCCGGAAAACTTTGCCTATCTGGAAAAAACAGTAGCCCTGAATACACTGACCAATGTAACGTGCTACCAGCTAGCTATCGCCGACTCTGTGGGCGCGGGACACCTATTTTTATCGCCCGAAAACAACAAGGGCGACCAGCGCATTTACGCTTCGCCAGAAAAAAGAGAACGTATCGGCATACGACTCACCACCTTAGACGCTTTTATAAAAGAACATGCCATACCAAGGGTTGATTTCATTAAAATGGACATTCAAGGGGCGGAGGGCCTCGCACTGGCGGGCATGAAAAAAACGATCGGCGATAATCCGCACCTTATGATGTTCACGGAGTTTTGGCCTATGGGTATTGAAAGAACCGAGCAAAGCCCATCAGCGTTTCTTAACACCCTCAAAGAGCTGGGCATGAACCTGTTCAATATACACAGGAGAAATGGCGAACTCATACCCATCCAAGACACGGAGTCGTTCGCCCGCCAGTTTAAGGGCAGAGAGTTTGCCAACCTGTACTGCGAGAAATAAGGCTCCATCGATTATGCCCTCGTATCAAAAAAAACATACCACAGAAGCTTGCCGAAATAGCGGGGAGCCTCCTTCAAGAAGCTGACCTTAGAGGTTCCGAGGCGCCGCTCATAAAAGGTGACAGGTACCTCCGTAATGTGGAAGCCCTTCCTTGAAAACTTAAGAATGGTCTCAAGGTCAAAGAACTTACGGTTTTCCTTAGTCGTAATCTGAAGCCACTTCTCTCGCCTCAAGATTCTAAAGCTGGTGTTGAAGTTTTTGAACGGCAGGCCACTCGCGATGCGCACCACCCAGTTACCCAAAATACTGACTAAGTAGTCAAACTTCTCCGAGCGAGCGCCCTCAAGACCGTCCTTATCAACCAGCTGATACTTGGTCTTGTACGCAAGCACTAAATCATAACCCTCTCTAATTTTTTCAAAGAGCCGTTTCATGTCTTGCGTAGTAAAAGAGAGGTCGGCATCCACCGACATAACAAATACGCCCCGCGCTTTATTAAAACCGTCACGCAAGGCCGAGCCGATACCTAAAAGAGCCGGACGTTCGACCAACACAATATTTCGATACGTCAGGTTGAGCGTATCTAAGAGTTCGCGCGTACCGTCCTTGGAGTTATCGTCCACCACGATAATCTCAAAGTCGGTTCCCTTAAATTCTTCCTCAATTCCGGGAATAAAAACAGCCAGATTTTCTCTTTCTTTATAGGCGGGTAGCACGACCGAAAGTTCGAGCTTATCTGGCATGGATTCTATAGTGTACCATATGCCAATGATCGAAGATATAGAAAGTCATGCAGAGTGCCCGGGCAGTCGCCTGCGCACCATGCCCATTGTCAGGCACTTCGTCGACAAAAGCTTCTTCCACTACTTCTGGACCGGCGGGCTCTTCACCATTCTCAACATTTTTCTCGTGTGGGTCTTCATAGACATCCTGCAGATCCCGACCCTTATCTCGAGCACGGTCGTCATCGGCGGCCTCTTTTTCAGTAGATACCTGG
>CAZVYA010000086.1:0-2835 GCA_964631225.1 uncultured Candidatus Saccharibacteria bacterium | reverse complement strand
TATCATTCTGTTCGCTGCGTGAGTGTTCTTGCACTTCTTAGCCGAATTGAAAAATTATTGGGACGTGAATCCATCGCGTAGGCGCATGGTGCGCATCGGTGTTGCAGTACTCGCGATAGTCACTATCGGTTCCGGTTTCTTCATTGTCGGCACGCCGGCCGAGGCGCGCCTACAGCGCTTTGACGCACAGAAGGTAAGCGACTTGCAGAATATTCAGTATCAGGTCATCGGGTTTTATC
Organism: uncultured Candidatus Saccharibacteria bacterium; assembly: GCA_964631225.1. Lineage (GTDB taxonomy): Bacteria > Patescibacteriota > Minisyncoccia > Phycocordibacterales > Phycocordibacteraceae > C7867-001. The sequence continues at coordinate 2,596 of CAZVYA010000086.1, read as the reverse complement.
AGGCGAAGCAGAAATTGCCCGGTGTGATTACCGATCTAAACAATTCTCTTAACTACGGTCCTCTGCCGATAGACCCGCAGTCGGGCGAAGCGTATGTCTATCAGCCGGGAGAAGGGCTTTCCTTCAAGCTTTGTGCGATGTTTAACGCAGAAAGTCGCGGTAGTCAGAATGTATATTATGAATCTCGCGCGATGGTGCCTGTGCCGGCAGGAGGGAAGGGTATGATGCAGGATAATTGGCAGCACGGTATGGGGCAGGTGTGCTTCGAGCGCATTATTGACCCTGCTTTCTATCCGCCGCTTAAATAAGGATGGCATACGACCATAAAGAAATAGAAAAAAAAGCGAGAGAGAAATGGGCTGGACTGGACCTCTATACTGCGAATCTCTCCGTTGAGTCAAAAGAGCTCTACTACTTGCTCGTAGAGTTCCCGTATCCCTCGGGCGACCTGCACATAGGGCATTGGTACGCGTTCGCGGTGACAGACATCTATGCGCGACTACTTCGCGCGCGCGGTAAAAATGTACTGTTTCCAATCGGATTCGATGCCTTCGGTCTGCCGGCTGAGAACGCGGCTATGAAGCACGGCGCGGACCCCAAGAAGTGGACGTATGAAAATATGGCGCGCATGCGCGAACAACTCGCCTCTATGGGCGCGTCGTTTGATTGGAGTAAAGAAGTGGTGACCTGCGAGCCGAGCTATTACCAATGGACACAGTGGCTATTCGCGAAGCTCTTCGAACACAATCTCGCCGAGCGTCGCGAGGCGGCGGTGAAGTGGTGCCCGAAGGATCAGACCGTGCTCGCGAACGAACAGGTTGTTGACGGCGCGTGCGAGCGATGTGGTACGCCGGTAGAAGAAAAAAAATTAACACAATGGTTCTTGAAGATTACAGACTATGCCGAGCGCCTTCTCACCGGCCTAGACGCGCTCCCGTGGCGTGAAGAGATTAAGGACGCCCAGAGAGCGTGGATAGGAAAAAGCGAGGGAGCGTATCTTTCGTTCGAAGTTAGGACATCCGATGTCCAAGTTGCATCGGGGACATCGGATGTCCAATCCATTAAGGTGTTTACGACGCGGCCGGACACGGTGTTCGGCGCAACGTATGTCGTGCTCGCACCGGAGCATGTACTCGTGCATACGCTGTCGGATAATGTTTCAAATAAAAAAGAAGTTAAAGAATATGTGAGTGCCACGACGAAAAAGACGGAGAGGGAACGTAGTGAGAATAAAGAAAAGACTGGAGTGAAGCTCGAAGGCGTTTCTGCGATTAATCCCGCGACGAAAGAAAAAATTCCAATATTTATCGCCGACTATGTGCTCGCCTCGTATGGCACTGGCGCGATTATGGCCGTTCCCGCCCACGACGAACGCGATTATGAGTTCGCACAAAAGTTTAATTTGCCGATACCGGAAGTTGTTTCTGTCGACGGCGCGAAGATACCGTACACCGGTATCGGCACACTAGTTAATTCAGGAGAGTTTAATGGTAAGAACAGCGAGGAGGTGAAGTGGGACATTGTGAAATATGCGGGCGGTGAGCGGACGACACAATACAGAATTCGCGATTGGCTGGTGAGCAGGCAGAGATATTGGGGATGTCCGATACCGATTGTGTATGATCCGGAGGGGAAGCCACACGCCGTCCCCGCCGAGCACCTGCCGTGGCTACTGCCCACCGACGTTGATTTCAAGCCGACTGGTAAAGCGCCGTTAGCATCTTCAAAAGAGTTGAAGGAGCGAGTTGTCAGGATATTCGGTGAAGGATGGACTCCCGAGTACGATACGTTAGACACCTTTGTTGACTCCTCATGGTACTTCCTTCGCTACTTAGATCCGAAGGACTCGCACGACTTCTCTGACGTGGGGCTTATGAAGAAGTGGCTACCAATTAACCGCTACTCCGGTGGGAGCGAGCACACGACGATGCATCTTCTCTATGCTCGATTTTTTATGAAGGCGCTCTACGACCTCGCGCTTGTACCGGTGGACGAGCCGTTTACCGAGCGCTACAATCGCGGGCTTATCATGGGTCCTGACGGACAGAAGATGAGTAAGTCCAAGGGGAACGTAGTAAATCCGGACGAATTCGTAGAGAAGTACGGTGCTGACGCCGTGCGCCTCTACCTCGCCTTCATCGGTCCCTACAACGAGCCCAGAAGCTATCCGTGGAGCCTAGACGGCGTCGCGAGCATGCGGAAGTTCTTGGATCGTGTCGAACGTCTCGTGGAGAAATTAGGACATCCGATGTCCTCTGCAGACTTGGACACGGTTTCACCGCCGATTCAGCAGGCGCTGGCGAAGGCGACAGTGAAGGTCGCCGAGGACGGCGATAGATTTAAGTTCAACACCAGTGTCGCGGCGCTTATGATTCTCGTGAATGAATTGGAAGCGCTTGAAACGATTCCAAAATCTGCACTCACACAGCTCGTCATTATGCTCGCGCCGTTCGCCCCGCATCTCGCCGAAAATCTTTGGGAGAAGCTCGGAGGAGGGGGGAGTGTACATGCACAGCCATGGCCGATGGCATCTCTCGCAGCTGCAACTGAGAATGAAGTCGTTGTGCAGGTCAACGGCAAGCGCCGCGGTTCGATT
>CAZVYA010000085.1:1751-2861 GCA_964631225.1 uncultured Candidatus Saccharibacteria bacterium | reverse complement strand
GACGGTCGTGAGAACCATGGCATCGGCCTCGGCGATCATCGTCTTCGACTTCGCTTCGCCTTCCGCGGCTTTCACCATGGACTGCGCGTCGAACTCGGCGATTTGCACCTTCCGCTCTGCATCGACGACCTTGGCCTGCGTTGCCGCCTGCGCCCTGGCTTGCTCGAGATTCTTGCGAACCTCTTCGGCCTGACGTTGCGTCTCGTAGGTCACCTTCTCTTGGTCGGCGATCTTGCGATCGGTCAGCGTCTTCATGAGCTCGTCCGGAGGAACGATGTCACCGATCAGGGTGTCCACCGCGCCAACGTCGTAGTCCTTGAGAGCCGCGCCGATCTTTCCCTTGGCATCCTCCTGCCGCTGCTGCCGCTTGTTCAGGAAGTCGATGACATCCGACCCCTGAGCCGCGTTGCGGAAGTAGTTGCCGATTGTGGGTTCCAGTACCTGCGTGACCAGATTGGCCACATTTCCGAAGCGTGCGATGACCTTGGGGGCATCGTTCCGCGGAATGTGGATGATCTGACTCACGTCGAGGTTGAACTTGAAGCCGTCCGACGACCGGACCGTGATGGTCGACAGGTTCTTGTCGAGGTTGTGCGCCTCGGTCTTGCCTGTCGCCCAGTTGAGCACGACGTTCGCCGTAGGCACCAACTCCACCTTGTGAGTCAGGGGGTTGATGGGATACTTGCCTGGATCGAGAGGATCGGCCCAGACTCCCTTCTGCCCATTCTTCACGAGGTTGCCGTGTTTGAAGTCGATGCCAGTGACATCGGCACCTTCCTTGCCCACGAAGGAGATGACGACTCCCACGTGCGCGATCGGCACCTGGGTCATCTCCTTCAACTCGATCGTGGCGAAGAGCGGATTGACGAAGTAGCGCCCCGCGAGCATGACCTGCTCTTGGAGACCCTTGTATCCGCCGTTGTCGATGAAGAGCTGTCCGTCCTGGAACATGTTGTGTCCCTGAACCTCCTCGCCGGCAATCTCGCCGGTCTGGAGCGACTTCCCTTCTTTGGTGGTGACGATGCCGACCATGTTGTCGGCGATGTCCGTCACATCCGCGCACGCGACCGTGAACAACATCGTGTTGAGCCGGTACGTTCCCGGAGGAAT
>CAZVYA010000085.1:0-1741 GCA_964631225.1 uncultured Candidatus Saccharibacteria bacterium | reverse complement strand
CGCTCACCGCCACCTTGGAGGAACAACCGCGCGTTTTGGAACGAATCGCTCGGCACGTTCTTGCCGAGTACTCGTCCGCTCCCGAGCGGCAATCCATCCATCGATTCGACGACGCCGATCTTCCCTTGAGGAATGGTCGTGAAGTTCGTGATCGTAACCACGAACTGCCACGCCCAGTAGCCCCAGTGAAGTCCCGGTGCCAGCGTATCTGCTTGAATGCCCGCCTCGCCGTTTAGGGCGACAATGCGACCATCGGGCAATGTCTTGTTCTTGCCGAACAGCACGAACTTCTTGTTGACGGTGCCAAGCTTGTCCTGCGGGATGATGACCACCCCGAAGAAGAAACGCAACACCAGCTTGTAGCACGCGGTGAGAACGACGAGTGCAAGCACCCACCACCAACTCGCGAGCAAGCCCAATACAGCACTTCCGATGCCGCCAGCACTACCTTCCATGTACTTCTCCTTTTCTTGTGAAGGAACACCCCCGAGACCACCCCGGAAAGTTGAAAGATATTACATCTTTATTTTAGAAAAGTCAAGTGTCTCTTAGGAATTCTCCCCCGCCACATACCCCGTCGTCCAGCAAAGCTGCAAGCTATATCCCCCGGACGGGCGGTCTACGTTCAATACATCCCCTACTAAGTACAGGTTCGGCACCAAGCGCGACTGCATCGTCTTGAAGTTCACCTCCTCGAGCGCCACGCCCCCGGAAGACACTACTGCCTTCTCCGCGCCGAGCAAGCCCTGTACGTGGAGCGGAATCGCCTTCATGAGCGCCACCAGCTTCGCCCGATCCGCGCTTCGCACGCTATGGTTCGCCGTCTCGCCGTCTATCTGGGCAAGCTCAAGCAAGGGCGCGACAAGTGCGGCGGGAACAAGATTCGAGAGTACATTTTTCAGCTTCTTGTTGCTCCCCGCCACAAGAAGGTCTTGAAGTTTCTGCTTCAGCGCACCGGCATCCAGCTTCGGGAAAAGATCAAGCGAAATAGTCACCTCGCCATATTGCAAAAGCTCGCCAAGCTCCTTGCTCATATTCAACACCGTAGGCCCGCTGATACCGAAGTGCGTAAAAAGCAGCTTCCCCTTATACATCTCCTGCTTCTGTCCATTCTGGAATGTGGTGAGCTTGATGTCCGTAAGCGCTACTCCGCCGATTTTCTTCGCCCATGCATCTTTCAATGCCACAGGCACGAGCGCAAAATCGTTGTCGATAATCGTATGCCCAAGTTTTTTTAACCAAAGAAACCCCTCCCCAGTCGAACCCGTCTCCGGCCGCGAGGTGCCCCCAGTGGCAAGAACGCACGCACGTGCCCTTATTCCCGCGGCGCCCTTGAGCTTGATCTGTATATATTCGCCATCGGCCGATATGCCGGTCACCTCGGCATCGTTCCGTATCTCCACATCATTCTTTTTCATATAGCGCACCAGCACCTCCCATACAGACTGCGCCTTGTTGGATACGGGGAAAATCCTCCCCTCGTTCTCCTCTTTCGTCGCCATCCCGCGATCGTTGAAAAACTTAAGCGCATCCGCAACGCTGAATTGCGAGAATGCCGAAAAAAGAAACTGGTCGTTTCCCTTGTATTTCGAGAGCATCTCGCGCACCACGGGCTTATTGTTCGTTACGTTGCATCGCCCAACGCCAGTGATAAGGAGCTTTTTACCGAGCGCATTGCCGATCTGATGTTCGCCGCGCAGCGCGAGCGGGCGCCGAGAAAGAACACAAATCGCTGCGGCAT
>CAZVYA010000084.1:0-2883 GCA_964631225.1 uncultured Candidatus Saccharibacteria bacterium | reverse complement strand
GACAGAATAGGCGGAACAAAAGAATTCATAACACTTTTCATTCACACAACAGAAGCCGATCCAGTGGGTCGGCTTCTGCGCGTCTTGACGAATTAGTCAAATACTATAATATACAGACTGGAAAACGTGAATTTATTGTCCGACAGGAGGCAGCATGAACATTACTGAACGTAAGCAGTTTCTACAGAATCAAATCGCAGGAGTCAACACAAAGGCCGGCCAGTGGCGCAGAAATGATTTCTGGCTGTTCCCAGTCTGCGTGATTTCGATTTGCGTCGGCGTATATTTCGGATCTTGGATGGCCTGGATTATCGCCACGGTTTCATTTCTGTGCGGCGAAAGTGAAGAGCCGTTCAATGAATACCGCAAGGTGTACGATCTCAAGATTCGCCTGAACGAGTTGCAAGAGCTCGAGTCGGCCTAACTGAATTGGCGGGGCCTCGGAAGCGATTCCGGGGCTGATTTTTTTGAGTGGAAGAAATAACGAATTTTTGGTACTATCAAAAAACACCAACTCGCAAGCGTAGCTCAGTTGGTAGAGCACTCGACTGATACTCGAGCGGTCGTAGGTTCGACCCCTACCGCTTGCACAGAGAAAATCATGATGTAAGGCGCTATACCCACGACGCGCGACAGATGTGGCCGAACGGGGCTATACTAGAGACATGCAGAAGCAGACCATCTCTGCCGTCGGTGTGGCGGTTATAGCGATTGCCATCGGCGTGTATTTATTTTATTCCGGTGAATACCCGCCATCGTCCGCGACGAATCAGCAGTCAGCCGTTATAGTGCCGTTTACAGCGCTCGCTGACGGTGCTCGGTCCAAGGTTTCTTCGCGCGTGAATTATCTTATTACGACGCAAGAAGAACTAGCCGAATTGTGGGAATTCTTAGAAGAGCCTCCGCCGGTGCCAAAGGTAGATTTCAATAAAAAAGTTGTCGCGGCTGTCTTCGCCGGAGAAGCGCCGACCGCCGGCTACGATATAGCTGTCGCGGAGGTTAGAGACAACGGCGAGCGTACAGTGAAGGTGGAGCTGACCAAGCCTGACGAGAGCTGTTTGCTGGCACAGTCTCTTATAGCCCCGTATCAGGTTGTAGAATTGCCTAAGACCTCTCTACCGTTTACACACGCCGACGTCTGGACGACAAAACCCTGCTCATAAGCTACGATTCGTCCTATGGACGCATCTGCGCACTTCCGCGGTAAGAAGATTACCGTCATGGGCCTCGGCCTCTTGGGTCGAGGCGTTGGCGATGCTCGCTATCTAGCTGAATGCGGGGCTGATTTATTAGTCACAGATTTAAAGACTCGCGAGCAGTTAGCCGAATCAGTCATACAACTAGAGCAGTTTAAAAATATAACGTTCGTTTTGGGTGAGCACAGAATGGAAGATTTCAGAGACAGAGATTTAATTCTGAAAGCCGCCGGAGTCCCGCTGGATTCAATTTACATAGCCGAGGCGAAGAAAAATAATATACCGATTCGCATGAGTGCGGACTTATTTGCAGAAATTTCCGGCGTTCCAACCGTTGGCGTTACGGGCACTCGTGGGAAGTCAACAGTAGCGCATATGATTTATGAAATTTTAAAAACCGCCGATAAAAAAGTTTTGCTCGGCGGAAACGTGCGCGGGGTCTCGAATCTCGCGCTGCTCCGCGAGGTGACACCTTACGACTTCCGTAAGGTGTCACCTCGCGAAATCGCGGTACTCGAGCTTGACTCGTGGCAGCTGCAGGGCTGGGGCGATGCGCAGATGAGCCCCAGCATCGCTATCTTTACAACGCTCTATGCAGACCACCTTAACTATTATAAATCTCGCCCAGAACAATATCTCGCCGACAAAGCGAACATGTTTTTATATCAAAAACCGGAAGATACTTTAATACTCGGTAAGCAATGCGCCCCGACTATTATTGAGAAATACGGCGACAAGATAGAATCAAAAACCCTTGTTGTTGACGAAACTAAGTTGCCGGACACGTGGACTCTTAAAATTCCAGGCGTGCACAATCGCTACAATGCCGCCCTCGCGCTCGCTGCCGCTCGCACGCTTGGCATCTCGGACGACGTAAGCAGAAAAGCTCTAGCAGAGTTCTCAGGCGTACCCGGGCGGCTCGAGTTAATCGCGGAAAAGAATGGTGTAAAAATCTACAACGATACTACGTCTACAACCCCTGAAGCGACGCTCGCCGCACTCGCCGCACTCGGCACCGAGCACACAGTCGTCATCGCTGGCGGGACCGATAAGAATCTGGAATTGGATGCACTAGCTGCGAAACTTAAAGAAGCAAAGCGCGTCATCCTGCTCGCCGGCAATGGCACTGACCGCATCAAAGATCAGCTGCCGGACACTGTCATATATGAAAGTATTGCCGACGCAGTTGCGGATGCATTCGCACATGCGAAGTCAGGCGACACGATTCTTTTCTCGCCTGCATTCACGTCGTTCGGAATGTTCAAGAACGAATACGACCGAGGAGATCAGTTTGTAAGTCTCGTGAAAAAACTTGTGGCATGATCGGGATATTTGATTCTGGGAGCGGCGGCCTGACGGTGTTGAGGGCGATACGGGAGCAGATGCCGTCGGCTGACATCTTGTACTTCGGCGATATTAAAAACGCGCCGTACGGCGAGAAGTCGCGCGAAGAGCTCTCGCGGCTTACTGTTAACAGCATCCGCGTACTTCAGGCGCGTGGCGCGACAAGTATCGTGAGCGCTTGTAACAGCGTCTCAGCATCGCTCGCGATCTCGCTCTTTGACTCGCTTGGACTCGATCAGCAAAACCTTATTGAAATGGTCGGTCCGACCGTGAGCTGTTTTAAGGATTTTAAAAATCCAATCTTACTCATAGCGACACCAGCGACTATTGATTCGGAGATTTA
>CAZVYA010000083.1:0-2935 GCA_964631225.1 uncultured Candidatus Saccharibacteria bacterium | reverse complement strand
ATGCAGTACACTGTACTGATGCGGAAAAAACTGAATGGGAACGAGAATCATATTCTGCAGGATATCGCGCTCGTCGCGCTCAGCGTACTGGTCGCGGTGCTTCTTGTGCGTACTGATGTGTTAGCCAATTTTCTCGCTTCGACCGGACAATTTGAAATACTTGGTGCTTTTATCGCCGGCATGTTCTTCACTTCAATTTTTACGACGGCGCCAGCCATCGCGGCTCTCGGAGAAATATCGCTCGTGCAGGGAATTTTTTATACTGCTTTTTTCGGCGCGCTCGGTAGCGTCGCCGGTGACATTGTAATTTTCAGGTTCGTTCGCGACCGCTTCTCGGAACACGTATCGGAGATACTGACACACGATAGCGTCTGGCGACGATTCCACCTGCTGCTAAGGCGCCGCTTCTTCCGCTGGTTCACCATCCTTGTCGGCGGGTTCATCCTCGCCTCGCCGCTACCGGACGAGCTTGGTGTCGCCGTTCTTGGATTCTCAAAGATGCGTATGAAATATTTCGCCTTGCTCTCGTTTGTTTTTAACTTTCTAGGTATCCTGCTCATCGGGCTTGCCGCCGGAGCACTCTCAACATAAACACACTAATATTTACGCATCGTAGTTAGTCTCGAAACCGACTAACAATTGCGGATGAATGTTCTGTCTCGCAGGTCTGCGAATGCTTGTTGGAGTTCTTCGTCGGTGTTCATAACGATGGGGCCATGCCACGCGATCGGCTCGTTAAGCGGCGCGCCGGCGATGAGTAGGAGTCGCGCGCCCTCTACGGGCGCGCGCAGAGCCACAGCATCACCTTCGTGTTTAAAAAGAATAATGGCACCCGGCGCGTAGAAGGCGGACTCATCTGTGCCCGTACTAAGAGCCCCGTCAACAACGTATGCGAACACTGTATGCCAAGAAGGCACAGGAATAGCGACCATTCCGTTCGCTTCAAGCGTAATGTCCAGATAAAGCGGGTCGCCGGCGATCGAACGAAGCGGTCCTCGGACACCAACTAGCTCGCCTGCGATAATGCGCGCATGCGCGCGCGGCGCGAGGGTTATCACAGGCACTATATCGCCACTCAAGTCTTGATACTTCGGCTCGCTCATCTTCTTCTCTTTCGGTAGATTTACCCAGAGCTGGAATCCGCGTATGCCGTGTATGCTCTCGGGCATTTCTTCGTGGATAATCCCGCTCCCCGCCGTCATCCACTGAACGTCGCCACTCCCTATCACTCCTTCGTTGCCGAGGCTGTCCTTGTGCCGCACTGCGCCGTCCAAGATGTAGGTAACGGTCTCCATTCCGCGATGTGGGTGCATCGGGAATCCGGCGAGATAATGCTCAGGAATGTCGGAGCTGAAGTCGTCGAAGAGGAGAAATGGGTCGAAGTCCTCGGCTTCATTATTTGAAAATCCCCTCTTCAGGCGCACTCCGGCGCCCTCTATAGCGTCTTTAGCCTTAAACGTTGTCGCGACTTTTCGTATGGTATTCACTTATCCAAATCTAGCACGTCGTCGGTGCGGATTTGGGCTACGAACTCTGGCACGTGCGAGACGAGTATCATCGCGCCAGCGTATTCGTCGAGCGCCCTTGCAATAACCGGCAGATGGCGGAAGTTGATATGATTGGTCGGCTCGTCCAATATAAGAAGCCCCGGCCTCTCTAAGACTAGCGAGGCGAATGCAACGAGACCCTTCTGCCCTTCAGACAAACTCCCTATCTTCGTCTGCATCACGTCGGCGGTGAGAAGGAACCCCGCCGCGATGGCGCGCAATTTTTCTTCGTCCGGTCTGCCCATCGCGATTCGTAGCGCCTCAAGGACCGTCTGATTGAAGTCGAGCGTAGAAAAATCTTGGCGATAATAGCCAATCTTCGTCCCCGCAGTTATATTCACTCCCTCAGGCGTTCCGAGCGCGATTCTCTCAAGGAGCGTACTCTTGCCGATGCCGTTTGGACCGCGCAGGAGAAGGTGGGTATTCTTACGTAATGAAATATTAGCTTACTTTTTTATTGGTTTCCTTCCTTTGTGTACCGTATACGACGTGAGAGATAAAACTGTCCCGCTTAAATGCTCCTGTGCCGGAATTGTGAACGGCCGAATTGTCCGGTCTTCTTTCCTCACATCCACCTTCGCTTCTTCCATTTCTTCAACCTCCGTACGCATCTTCTTCGCGACGAGACGCATCTTCCCTCCCTTCTGCGCGAAGAAGTTCGCCTTGTCCTTATTCTCCTGAATCTTTTTTTCAAGTTGCGCATTCTTCCTGTTCTCCGCGTCGATGCGAATACTAATGTCGCGAAGCACGGTATTATAATTCCCGCTGTACTGCTCTACTTTTTTTGTAAAAACATCCAAATAGAGAACGCCGGTAGTAAATGCGTTTAAGAATTCAGCATCGTGTGAGATGACGATGACAGTCTTCTCGTATTCTACGAGAAACTTGGTGAGGTGCTCGATACCTGCCGTGTCCAGATTGTTCGTCGGCTCGTCGAGGAGAAGCAGATCGGGGTTCTGAATGAGCGCCGAAGCCAAGAGTAGACGCGCCTGCTGGCCACCGGAAAAACTTTTCATAATTCTGTCGTGCACCTTCGCATGGCCCTTCAGATTCACTACCTCAAGCACATCGTCTATGCGCGGGTCTATGTCGTATATGGGCTCGCTGAAGCACTTCAGGAAGAATTCGCGTACCGTAAGCTCTGCCTGCTCTCTCGGCAACACCTGTGGCGCTGTCGCCACGCGCATGCCATGACTCGCGTGTATTTCACCTGACTCTGGTTTCAGCTCGCCGGTCATGAGCGCGAAGAGTGTGGACTTACCCGCGCCGTTCTGGCCCATCACAGCCATCTTCATCCCGCGCCGAATAGGAAAATCTACCTCCTCCAAAATAGGTTTATTGTGCCCATATCCGAACGACACTTTCTCAAAGCGTATAACGCTCTCTTC
>CAZVYA010000082.1:0-2936 GCA_964631225.1 uncultured Candidatus Saccharibacteria bacterium | reverse complement strand
AGAATCAAGACGAAGAGATTCGTGCAGATGAGGCGCTCGACGAGTCGAGCGCCGAACCGCGCGTCTATGAGGTTGGCTTCCACCTCGACCCCGAACTCCCGACTGAGGAGGTGAAGAAGGCACATAAGGAGATACGCACTCTAATAGAAGAGGCTGGTGCCTTTGTCGCCGAGGTTGAGCCTGAGAAGATACCTCTCGCATACACGATTTCGCGTCAGGAGACTTCTGGTAGGCGCGACTTCGACTCCGCCTATTTCGCTTGGATCGCATACGAAACTATCCCGACTAAGCACGCTGATATTCTAACCTCGGTCGGAGTCGATAAGCGCGTAATTCGCTTCATCGACCTACTAACGACGAAGGATTCAGCGCGTCACTCTGTAGAGATGCACGAACTAAGAGTTAAGACGCCGGAGCCGGTCGAGACTGCCGATACCTCTTTGAACACAGAGCTTGATGCCGCGCTCGAGAACGCCGTTGTATAATACGAACATGTATCTAAACAAAGTATTTCTCTACGGCAATCTCACTCGCGACCCCGAGCTGAAGGCTCTCCCAGGCGGGAGCAACGTTGTGAACGCGGGTCTCGCGACGAACCGCGTCTATAAGGACAAGAGCGGCGCGAAGCAGGAGGCCACAGAATTTCATAACATTGTAGCTTTTGGAAGAACAGCAGAAGTCATAGCGCAGTACTGCAAGAAAGGCCGTCCGATATTCGTAGAAGGACGAATCCAAACACGTTCATGGGAAGGGAAGGAGGATGGTAAGAAGCAGTACCGCACAGAGATTGTCGTAGAGAACTTCCAATTCGGCGCCGACGCCAAGGGCGGAGGCGCCCCGAGCGCAAGTCGAGGGGTTGAAGAACAGTCAGCGCCAAAAGATGACGGCGAAGCGATTAAGTATCCGGACGAAGAGATTAATCCAGAAGACATTCCTTTTTGAAAATTGTAAATTATTAACGATATGGCATACCAAGCTGAACGAGAAGAAATAGAGATTAAGAAATTTATAGACTACAAGGACGTAGCGTATTTGAAGCTTTTCACCAACCCGCACGCTAAGATGCTCTCTAAGAAGCGCACCGGCATCCCGGCAGGCAAACAGCGCGACATAATGCAAGCCATCAAGCGCGCCCGTTACATGGCGCTCCTCCCCTACGTTTCTGCGTAGTTTTTAAGCTTTCTCAACTCGTTCGGTGTAAAGGCCGGAGTCGGTGTTGATACGCACGACGTCGCCGGTGTTGATGAAGAGCGGGACGTCTACCTTAGCACCGGTCACTAATTCAACAAGCTTGGTGCCACCAGAGACCGTGTTGCCTTTGACCGCCGGCGGAGCGTCTTTTACCTCGAGCTCCACTTTGACTGGGATTTTTATAGTCATCGGCTTCTCTTCATAGGTCATCACGTCTACGAGGCTGTTCTGTGTAATCCACTGAACCTTGTCGTGCACGACCTCTTCTTGGAAGGCGAAACGATTTTTCGGATTTCCTTCTTCTGCGAACCAGCTCTCGCCCTTGTTGGTGTAGAGGTAGCGCGCCGGCATGTTACTTATATCTGCTTCGGTCACCGTCTCGTTCTGGTGAAAAGATATTTCAACGACTTTTCCGGAAACCAAGTGACGCAACTTTGTCTGATTGACCGGTTTGCGCTGTTGCATGCGGAAAATATGTGCAGAGAGCACCTCATACGGCTCATTGTTATAGTCGATGACACTACCTTTAAGAATTTCGTTATAGCTAAGTACGGCCATGGTTCTGAAACTAAGAGCGGATAAAAATCGTTATAAAAAGTACCGCCAAGGGCGGATTCGTGTATGCTAGCAGACATAATGGATTTATCAACTACAGACCTGAGCCTTCTCACCGACGCAGAGGTGCTGGCACGCTCTCAGAAGGAGCCCGACCTATTTGCTGTGCTCGTCCACAGATATGAGGCCGCCCTTCTTCGTAGGGCGCGTAAGATATTGTTCTCGCCTGAGGATGCCGAGGAGGCAGTCCAAGATGCGTTTACTAAAATGTATCTCTACGCGGACAAGTATCACGCTCAGGAGGGGGCCAGTTTCTCATCGTGGGCATACACTATCCTAAACCGCGTCGCGTATACCAAGTATGTCGCGAGGCGCAAGGAGCTCGGACAACGCGCAGAGCTCGAGCCCGAGCACTATGAAGCTCTCCCAGATGCGCGGGCTGAATTTATAGAGGACCTCTCCATACGGAACGAAGTTATCTCCGCGCTCGCCAAATTACCGGAGACCGCGGCAAAAATTCTCAAGCTACAATTTATAGAAGGGAAGACTCAGGAAGAAATCGCCGATTCGGAAGAGCTTTCCATCCCAGCGGTTAAAACGCGCGTGCACCGCGCCAAGAAACTTTTTAAAGAAGCGTATGATGAACAACACCATGACTGACAAATCCAACATTGAACGAATAGTTATGCAGAGGGTGCATCTTATTCGCGCGCTTCGATTCGCCGTCTCCAGCAGCGCTCTCTCTATGCTTGTGACAGTAGCAGCTCTTTGGGGCATAGGGAGGGAAGTGTGGGTTGACCGCGTATTGCAGAACGCACCAGCTAATTTACTTAACCTGCCTCAGTTCTACTTCTCTGCATTCATGAACACACACCTAATCGTTCAGGTGCTTGTTGTCCTTACAATAGGAGCTCTCATATACGTCGCGAGAGAGATCTCTCGCGCACTTGCCTTCATCTCCGCTGCGAAGGGCGTTTAACTTTCTCTTCTCAGATAACTACTTACGTCGCCGTAAACTTCTTCTAGAAGTGTGGCGTCCTTGTCCGAGTTCACTAGGAGATCGATGTTTTTTTCCTTGAGAGCTGTGAGAAGAGACTCACCGCGCGCGTCGCTGACGTTTTTCCTATACAACTCTCTGAATGCCTCAAAGTCTTTAATGAAGCAGTGACCGCCAGCACCCCTACCTGTTT
>CAZVYA010000081.1:0-3055 GCA_964631225.1 uncultured Candidatus Saccharibacteria bacterium | reverse complement strand
TCAACACCTCGACCCAAATATAAAGCGTACCTGTCTGGATAATTCCGCCCGTTACCCCAACGATACCATAGCGAAGGAGAAACAAACTGGCTGGCCCGGTGTTCGAATCACTTTTCATACTCAACAGTCTTCGGCTCCAACATGACGTAGTTATCGATGACCTCCGCAATCGCATATCGGGAAAATATAGTGCGAGCGTGCTCCTGGAAGAACTCGGTTGGCGTTATGATTCGCGGCGCGATACCGGAAACGACACGAGAGGCATACGCATTGCCGGCGCTAATCGACGGCGTTATTTGAACGAATTGATATATCGGTCGATTACCCGTAAAGGTAATGATTTCCGGTGCTTGATACACAAAGAGTTCCTCCTCCATTAGGAGGTGAACAAAATAACGCTCGAGTGAGCGGGTACGCTCGGAGTCATAGTGCACCGCCGTCCACGAACGAAACAGGGTTTGATACGCTTGAAACAGCAGCAACCCGCACAAGAAGATGCCGGCGGCGTGCAAGAAAATTCGGCGGCGCCCTCGAACAAGGGACCCTACCGAGTGTGAGAGATACAAAACGGCGAAAACTTGCGCCGGAAAAAAGTAACGGTAGTATCCCGCGCTTCGTAGATACGCAAAGAAAACCAAGATGGAGAAAAATAACACTATCTCTTCGGTAAGCGGGACCTCCTCTCGACGGAAACGCCGTACCGCATAGCTCACCGTCCATATGGAGAGCGCTCCGAGAAAATACAGCGGCTGCATCTCAGTAAACAGTCTCTTCACGTTAGTCGCTATCGCTCTCCCGATATCAACATCGTGGGGATTGGCGTAAACTGAAAGCACTCGCACGAGCGTCGCATTATCGAATTGAGTGGAGATCCACAGCATAAGCGGCATAAGAAAACCCAGAACCCCGAATATAAAGATTTTTTTGAGTCCGAGTTCCTCACGCCGCAGAACACACGCGAGGAGAAGCGCTGGCAGGAAAAGGATGAAGATCGGTTTCGTGGCGAACGCAAGACCCGCTCCCGTCCCGACAAGAAGAGCGTCGCCGCGAGTAAGCGCTTCGCCCCGCACCAAAGGTAAAAGGGAAACCAACAGGAACACTAGTCCTGGGATCTCCCCGAGCACGTTGCGGCCATGACCATACACCGGTGCAAAAAGAACGAGAAAGAAGAAACCAAGCCATGCCGCCCATCCTCCTATCGCCCTGCGCGCATACAGAAAGAGAACCGCGTAAAAGATTAAAAGAAAGACAAGCATCACCGAGCGCGCGACTTCAAGCGAGACACCAAAAAGCGCGAAAGCGCCTGCGAGCGGTATCGTCAGCGGGAAACCTGTGGTGATATACCAGGCCGGTTCAAACACTCCGGGAGTGACCAGGAGCGATGCCTTCCCCGTGTGAAGCAGCCCGACGACGGATTGGATTATCAGACCTTCATCCAGCCAAGTCTCCGGACTGTCGAATAAATGAAATGCCGAGAAAAACAACACTAAAGCAAAACCGACGACAAGAAGTACGGAAAGAAACTGCGCCGAGTTTGCAAGCAAGCTGTTCTTTCCTGCATCATTCCCACTCTCTATCAGAGAATCGCCGAGCAGAGACGCATACGAGCTACCCGTGTTTTTTATTTCCATATGCTTTGCATGCGTAGCTTGCGCATGCGTTGGACGAACGGGTAGAACGGTAATTTCCTTGCCCAGTATTTGAATGCACGCAGGCCGCTATTCTCGTCTATATGAGCCGGGTAACGGCGGGCGCGGCGCGGAAGGACCTGGAGCTTCTCGATATCGATGGGAAGCTTATGCCACAAAAGGCGATCATATCCGGAGATGCGCAATGTCCCATCATAGAGTTGGAACAATTTCGTCTGGTACTGGTGGTCGGTATGGAGCGTATCGATGGAATTATCGGTAATGCCAAATTTCAGGAACAGCTCCTTCCGTACGAAAAAAGCATTCACTTCGTTTGCGGCGACCAGCTCGTACCCTTTGCGCTTGCCAAGCTCTATGAATGCACGGAGCGAGGTTCCCTGGAACACTCTCATGTCGCGCGGTTGAATAAAGGTGACGTCATTCGGAATGGTCTGATTGAATTCGACAACCATAACCCGTGGGCGGTAATCAACGAGAGATTCCCAGAGATGGTACTCGTTGCCGTCGATATCGAGAGAAAAGAGATCGAAATCCTTCGGTAACGGCGTGCGAGCGAACACATGGTCAAGAGAATCGTCTCCTTCAAAGGAGACGAACGTATTAAGGCAATGCGCGTGGGATATGGAGGCGTACTCTTTCTGCAGCCTCTCGAATTGCGTCTTATCAGCTTCGATGAGCACTCCGGACCATCCCTTCTCCTTAATGAGACACCATACGTTGCTGTCACGCTTGCCACTCAAGGCACCAAGCTCGACACACCACTTCGAATCCTCGCCAATGATGGCAAAGATCCGTTCGATGATGCCGTCTTCGCCGTGCTGCGAAGTAACATTACGCGCGAAGCTCAGTAAATCATTAGGCATGACATTGCGACGCTTCCTCGACGAAATGCATAGTACGCTCGGCACGAGCGCGCCACGAATACGTTCCCGCGCGCCGTTTCGCCGCTTCCGTGCGCGATGCCGTCTCCCCGGGGTGCATCGCCGCATACTCGGCCGCGCGCGCAAGATCGTGCGCGTCATCCGGCGCATAAAAAAGAACCTCGTCCGCGGACACGACTTCGCGTATGGCCGGCGTATTGCTTGCGACGATCGGGCGGCCAGTAGCCAAGTACTCGAAAAGCTTCATGGGCGAAGTATACCGATATGATTGCACATCGCGAGCGGTTCCAAGCACGATAAGCGCATCAGCGGCGGAAAACCACATCGCCATCTCGCTGTGCGGACGGCTCCCAGCGAAGCACATGTTTTCCGGCAAGGATTTTTGTACGAGATTCATGAACTGCTCTTTGTCGCCACCGACCATCTGCCAGCGGACCGTAGGAGCAAGGGCTGCCGCCTGCGGCAGAATTTCAAGTCCTTTCCAGGCGAAAAATCGTCCCGCATAGAGCACGATGGGCACATCCT
>CAZVYA010000080.1:2031-3095 GCA_964631225.1 uncultured Candidatus Saccharibacteria bacterium | reverse complement strand
CAAATAATAAAATGCGCCGGCTATGCCGAGCGGGCGCGTTATGGCCGAGACTGCCGCGGCGAAGAGAACGCGAGAGTAGCCGGCCTCCTCGATAAGAAGCTGCATAGCCGGCGCTGTGCCGTGGCCTAGCCCGCGAAACTGTGGCGTACCGGCGTAGTTACGCACCTTGGTGGACAGAAATCGCGCGAGCCACGAGGTCTTTACGGCATCGCGATGGACGATGCGGCCTTGGCAGACGCACACGACTTTTTCACTAATAAAAAGCACGTCATCTTTCTGCAGATGTGGCGCTACATACTCGCGCAAGAGTGCCATTAAATCATCGCCAGACTGTATCAAGCGCGTCTTGATTGGGAGTCGAAGATAGGTCGCGCCGTCGACCACCGTCTCCAATTTTTTACCTTCGTTTGGCGCGAGATCAGAATGCATGATATACAAAGTATAACGTTATGAAGAGAAAGAAACCAACACACGCCGCCCTAGTGCGGGTAGGGAGGTCGAGCGCCGGACTCGGCCTCTTCGCTATGCGCGCGTTCAAGAAGGGCGAGCGCATCATAGAGTACGTCGGCCGGACGCTCTCCAAGGCCGAGGAGTATTCTAGTCGCAGCAAATATCTCTTTGAAGTGAATAGCAGGAAGACGATAGACGGCATGTCCCGCTCGAACATAGCGCGCTATATAAACCACTCCTGTAAGCCCAACTGCGAACCTGAGATAGAGCGCGGACGTATCTTCATAGACGCTATTAAAAATATTAAGGTTGGTGAGGAGCTTCACTACGACTACGGCGAAGAATATTTCAACGAACACATTCGACCCTATGGCTGCCGATGTGCGAAGAAACACTGAAAACAAAAAGCGTCCGCCAACGGCGGACGCTTTTTGTTAGATCGTTAGATCTTGTTGACGCCAGTGGCGTTCGGGCCCTTCGGGCTGTCGCCAATGGTGAACGAAACCTTGTCTCCCTCTTGGAGCTCATCGAACGTGACGTTCTGGAGCTCGTTAGAGTGGAAGAAAAGATCCTTAGAGCCTTCAGGCGCGCCATCAACCTTGATGAAGCCGAAG
>CAZVYA010000080.1:0-2021 GCA_964631225.1 uncultured Candidatus Saccharibacteria bacterium | reverse complement strand
CCGAAGCCCTTCTCGTTCTTATTGATTACTGTTCCTTGCTGCATAGCTATAGAATAGATAATTGTGTGACTAATGTATCAAGTCAGTAGCCGAAGTTAGAAGCTCGATCCCACTTCTCCGGATCCAGCCCTGGTTGATTTGTTAAGAATAGCAGAACCCCTCTTTTTTGTCAATACCCCCTCTTGGGGACTATACTTTAAATATGCAAGCGGGCACCTTCACCATAAAAAGCCTGTTTTCGCGCGAGAGGCTGCCGTCACTCCTCGGCGCGCTCGCTCTTCTCGCTGTGTCATACGTGGTAGAGCACTTCGCCAACGTCTACGCCTTCGATTATTCTCTGCGCCCCACATCCAACTATGTCGGAGACCTAGTTTTGGATAATATTCCGGCAGTCGACCTGAATTTCGTCGTCATTAACGTCGCGATTATCTCCATTGTTCTGGGGACGCTGTTCGTTCTCTCTAAGCCTAGATATGTTCTCTTCACGCTTAAAGCGCTCGCGCTCTTTATCATTATCCGCGCCATCTTCATCTCTCTAACGCACGTAGGTATCCATCCGGACAACATAGCGCCGGGGCTAGGGTTCTTTGACGGCATCTACACGTATCTTAACTTTCAAACCGGCCTATTCTTCTCGGGCCACACCGGTCTCCCGTTTCTCATCGCTCTCATTTTCTGGGACAATCGGCGCGTGCGGAATATTCTCTTGGTTCTGTCTCTTGTTTTCGCCGTTGCCGTGCTAATGGCTCACATCCACTACTCCATCGACGTGCTCGCGGCGCCCTTTATGGCCTATGGCATCTTCCGCATCGCGCAGTTCCTCTTCCCGCGCGACTACGAGCTCATCTTGGAGAAATAAAAAAAGCGCAGCCGAGGCTACGCCTTAGAGGGAAAGATTCCCTCACTCGATGATAATACTGACGTTTTTCTTCCCGTGTTTTTCGACGAGCCCATAGAGAATGCGAGCATTGTCTGTCAAGAGTCTCACGCATCCGTGCGATGCTGGCCGTCCCAAATCTTTCACGGCGGTCGTCCCGTGTACTGCGTAGCCCCTCAGAAAGAAAACCGAGAAGGGCATCGGTGCGTTGTTGTACGCCTTAGAGCGATGGTTCTTACTCAGCCAATATGGCGTATGTGTGCCACGCGGGGTGACGTATCTACCTCGCCCAGTTGACACAGACCACGTATGTACGAGCGCCTCGTCCACATAGACGTGCATCGTCTGCGCGGCGATGCTGACCTTCGCCGTCACAACTTCTGCTGAAGCCGTTGAAGCGACGCAGAGCAGCAGAGCAATAACTGAAAGCGTTACGAACCTAGCCGTCATAATTCCTCCCCTATGGATACGGAAATGTTCTGGTTGACCTGCTAGCAAGCATACTACACTACGCACTAAAAGTCAAGTCTTTTTACACTGGGTGGGCGCGGAGCCAATCCATGACCTTCTTACGGTGCTGGTCCAAGGACCACACGGCTCCTGACTTGAATAGTTCAGCATGCACCTTTCTAAATTCTTTCAGTAGATTGGCAGTCGCACGCGGGAAGGCGGCGGGAAGCTGCTCATTGTAGAGCTCTAAGAAGTCTGGGAGCGAGCGCGACTTCTCACTCCGCGCTCTGTCTAAGTCGGGAGTTCTCATGCCTCCAGTATACCATAAACTTATAAAAAAAGAAGGCGACCGAGATGGCCGCCTTAGGCGCTTAATGCGTGAATGTCTCTCTGAATGAGCGCAGTAGGTTACTCTGAGCCTTCGCTTCGTATTTCATGAAGAAGTAGTTAGTCGTGTATATGCGAGGCCATCTCGCCATGCCCTCCAGAAATTCTCTGCGCCCTACTCGGAAGTCTTCGTCGGAAACGTGCGGGCGATATTCTTCGCGTATGTCGCACGTGTTTTGGGCAAAGATCTCCCATGGTGCTCCGAGCGGAGACAAGTCGATATCGGTGACGATCTGCGCGGCGAGCCCCTCTGGGCGCGGGAAATGCTTCGTCGCGAGGACAAGCAATCCCGCCTGTGCGCCAATAA
>CAZVYA010000079.1:0-3122 GCA_964631225.1 uncultured Candidatus Saccharibacteria bacterium | reverse complement strand
CTTTTTGATAACCTGTCCAACTTGCGTGACAAAATGAAAATCCCGCGATGAGAAGCGAGGCTTTCTATCGCGGGACTACTGTGGTTAGTGCGTCAAGATCAAGTTGCTGACCTTCGGATCGTCCGAGGTCAACCGAACGACACGAACGGCGCGCCGTTGATTGTTGCCATAGATAATCAACTGGTCACCTGGGGTCGTCACGTGGCTGGCAATGACAGAGAACAGTTTGTTCTGTATCTTGACTGAGAGGGACAGCACCTCGTCCATCAACTTCGGCGTGGTCGATTCGACAAAGATCTTCTCGCCGTTCCCCGCGTCGAAAGCGAAGAACTGAGATGACAGATCGTCGCTGTGACCCCTTGAGTCGAAATGGGCCTTTAGATCCACTCCGCTTTCCTTCATGACGCTTATGATTTCAATACTCTTCATACATTTCTCCTTTTCACTCCGAGATTCGCAAGGTGTGCACCCGTCACCTCTCTCGGCAGTAAGGAACATGGATGCATGGTAATGCTATCATATGTATGTTCAATTGTCAATAGCATGATATACTGGCATTATGACTCTACTGGAGTATAAAAAGGCATTATTAAAGTATGCACCGCTGGAGAGCTTCGCGGCCGGTTTAGAATTGACCGGCCAAGAGGTGAAATCTCTGCGTAACAAGCTCGGCTCGCTCGACGGGTCGCGTGTGGTGGTGCGCGGCGGCGAAGCGTTCATAGTCGGCATGACTATTCCTGCTTATCAAGTCGCCAACGCGCCCGAGAGTTATGACCCAGAACGAGCGCGCCGGCTTCTCCTAACGAAGAAAGAAATCGCCTATCTCTATGCTGCGGAGTCCAAAAAGGGCTTGACAATTATACCGCTTGAGGTGTATACTAACAGACGCCTCATCAAGGCGCGTGTCGCGATAGTTCGCGGTAAAGGTAAGTCGGACAAGCGCGAAGACTTAAAGAAGCGCGATGCGCTACGAGAGACCGGACGTGTCTTGAAGAATCGGTAGTCCTAGAAAGTGTATGATGATATCGTGCATTCTCTGGGGGTGACCGGCTTTGACGGTCTGTACCTTGAAAGACGTGCGACGCAGTGCACTCCCGTCATCACTTAAAAACGCGGGAAAACAAACTTGCCAAGAACACTCTTGCAAGCGCAATGAAGTCGCCTTACTTCGGTAAGGTTGGCGACATCGCGTTCGCCTACGCGACGGCTCGCGGCTAACGCCCCGTTCCTCGCCTAGCGCGACGTTCACTCTCTACCGGCGCTCACAGCGCGGGAGTGGGCGGAATTATCTGTGAGACATGATATGCGGACTCCCGACCGTGTATCTAAATAAGGGATCGGGCAGGAATGGTTTCGTCTGCGTTCCTCGCATCCTGCCTTAGACACTAACGCTGACTACGCGTCGTAGACTCTCTCTCATGGACGGATTCGGACCGGAGTTCGATTCTCCGCACCTCCACTCGATTCGCCTCGCAAAAGCCGCCTGCAACAGGCGGCTTTTGCTTCGCGGTGCCACGCGCTGGCGCTAAATCTAAATGGTGCTACGGTATGATGCAGACAATACGTGGGGGGTCACCATGAACAATGCTCGACAGCTATACTCGGTTATCACGCTGTGGGGAGAGAAAGAGTCGGGGAACCGCCGAGTTTCTCGAATGATTCTGACCGAGGAACAATATAAAAGCTTCTGCGAGAGCGACGCATATCGCGCATATCTGCTCTGGGAGTTCAATGTGCGTATGAGTGAGTATAAGAAAACGAACTACCAACGATCGTGCGCCATATTCGTCGAGGAGGGGTCATCGCAGGGCAATATAGTCAACACTCTTCTGGAGAAAAAGGGCAAGACTCGGTTCGACCTGCTGCCGATAGATCTTTCCAGTCCGGAGTTCTATGCGTTTTAGTGCGCGCCCGCCAGAGCGGGCTTTTTTATTTAGCGCACGCTCTCGTATCCGCCCGCGACACCATTTTTAGAGAGGACGATCTGCCAAAGTTGCATCTCTCGCGCTCGCGCGACACCGGCACAGGAGAGAAGATAATATTTCCACATTCTATAGAATCTATCGCCGTATTTTTCACGTAGTTTCGGCCACGCCGCGTCAAAATTTTTAAACCACTGCATTAACGTTTTGTCATAGTCGGCGCCAAAATTGTGGACGTCTTCTATTATAAAAAGATTTTCGGTGGCCCTACCGATCTGGGCCATAGAGGGCAGTACCCCGCCGGGGAAAATATATTTCTCAATCCACGGGTCGCTAATAAGCTGAGACTTCTTATATCCTATTGTGTGAAGAAGGAAGAAGCCATTATCTTTGAGACAACGGTTGGCCATTTTAAAATACGTCCGGTAATTCTTCACTCCAACGTGTTCGAACATGCCAAGTGACACGATATGGTCAAACTGTTCGGAGACTTCGCGATAATCCTGAACGCGAATTTCTACAGGCAGTCCTGCACAACGCTCGCGCGCGAGCGCCGCCTGCTCGATGGAGATGGTGATGCCCACGACTGACGCTCCGTATTTCTCGGCCGCGTACTTCGCGAAGCTCCCCCATCCGCATCCGATGTCCAGAATCCTATCGCCGGCCTTGAGTCCTATTTTTCTGCACACGAGGTCGAGCTTCGCCTCCTGTGCTTCACCGAGCGTCATCGCTCGGTGTCCCGAGCTTGTCGAGGGACTGCTCCAATACCCGCAGGTGTAGACCATGCGCCTATCCAACATCGACTCGTAAAGATCGTTGCCGAGATCGTAGTGTACCTCGCCGACTTTAAATGCGCGTTTGCTCGACTGCAGGTTGAAGAAAAATGCTTTAGCAACGGTGAAAACGGATGCAATATTAACCTTTATTTCTTTTTCCAGATGCGCGGTAAGAACTTTGGTCATAAAGGAGTCTAGTGCATTCGCATCCCACCAACCGTCCATGTATGCCTCGCCGAGACCGAGCGTGCCGTAACGAATAACACGGTTAAAGAGTCGTTCATCGTGGACGGTGATATCCTGCGGTCTGTCCCCGCCGATTTTCACATCAGCCTTCTTCAGTAACTCTTCTATAAATGCTCGCGCCGATGCCATACGCGAATATTATACCAATTAGCGACGGGCTTTCGCGCGGTCGTTCTCG
>CAZVYA010000078.1:0-3152 GCA_964631225.1 uncultured Candidatus Saccharibacteria bacterium | reverse complement strand
CGGCGTGATCGTCATGACTCCGGTGCCGAACTCCATGTCTATGGATTCATCCTTCACGATAGTCGCCGTGATGGGGCCATTAATCCATTCAAGATTTATTTTCTGACCGTCTTTCCAGTCCGCATAACGCTGATCGTTGGGATGCATGACCACATATTTATCGCCGAACTTTGTCTCCGGACGTGCGGTGCCGATCGTGAATGGGCCGTATTTAAGATAATAAAAAGTCGCTTTTTCTTCACGATACACAATCTCATCGTCAGAAATAGTAGTCTGGCCCTTTGGGTCCCAATTGACGATGCGGTGACCGCGGTAGATGAGTCCGGCGTCGTACATACGCTTGAATGCTTCAGTGACGGCCCTGTTGCGCTTCTCATCTAACGTATAGGCGTAGCGCGACCAGTCAAGCGATGCTCCCACTCGTCGTATCTGAGAGAGGATCGTATTCTCACTCTCTCTAGCGAACGTTGCGACACGACGCACGAGTTCATCGCGACCGAGGTCGTGCCTGTTCTTTCCCTCTGCCTTTTGAATATCTTTCTCAACGCGGGCTTGCGTCGCAATGGCGGCCGAGTCTGTGCCGGGAACCCAGACCGCGCGCTCTCCGCGCATACGGTGATAGCGGACAAGGGCGTCCTGCAATGAATCCTCATATGCATGACCGATGTGGAGAACGCCGGTGACGTTGGGCGGAGGGAGGACGATGGAGTAAGTAGGCGCATCGGCCTTCGTGACACCCTGCTTCACGCATTCGTCGGGGTTGAAGAGGCCACTCTTCTCCCACGCTTCATAAATCCGCGACTCAGTCGCGGATGAGTCATATGGCTTCAAGAATTTCTCATCCATTGCCTATAAAATATAACAAATATAAGCCACTATGTTCAGTCGCTTGCACAATTGGCGTGGATATGGTACAGTAACTTCAGTCATGTCAGCCGTCGCCGACGGCATTTCACGGAGAGGAAGAGTTATGCCCAAAACTGGAGTGGATGGAATTGTGTCAGGGAACTTCGAGCACCATGCGACGATCACGTTGTCGGATGGACGAATGTTCCAGGTCCCGCGTCACGCGATAAAAGAGTCGCAAGATGGAACACTCGTGTTGCGGGACGACGCCGAAATCGAGCACTACTTTGGCAGACGTGAGCCCATGATGCAACCGACGATTTCGGTGCCGGCATCGGTTCTCGCGCGACTTCCTGCCTGACGAGAGCGAACGACAACGGGGACGCAGATGCGCCCCGTTTTTTATTTATACAAGAGAGAGGTTGCCGTTCGCGACCATATCTTTCACGAACTCTTTACGCCTTGCGCGGTAGAAGCCGGCGAGCCCTATCATAACGGCGTTGTCGGTCGTGAGTTCGTTTTTAGGAATGCGGAGTGAGACTTCATGGAAGTCCTTACGGACGTTGCCGACGAAGGTACGGCGGATGTGCGTGTTCGCCGAGACCCCGCCGCCAATAACGAGGGTCTTCGCGCGCGTCTCTCTGAGCGCGCGCGCCGTCTTGTCCCAGAGCACGTCGGCAACGGCATTTTCGAATTCATGCGCCACGTGCTTCTTTTCATTTTCCGATATGTCCGGTTTTTTCTTCAATAAATAAAGCACTGCTGTTTTCAACCCCGCGAACGAGAAGTCGCACGTGAGAGAATCTATCATCGGTCGCGGCAACCTCGCCCATGTGTGGGACGTACGACGTCCAACATCTGATGTTGGACGTCGTACGTCCAAAAATTCCTTGCGCATTGATTCTGAGAGGCGAGAGACCTCGGGACCTCCTGGGTAGGGGAGACCTAGCATGCGCGCGACCTTGTCGTATGCTTCGCCGACCGCGTCGTCGCGCGTCTGCCCGATGATTTCGTAGTTCAGCCATGCCCGCATTAGCACAAGCTCCGTGTGCCCGCCGGAGATGAGGAGTGCGAGCACAGGCAGGTCCACATTTTTTATAACCAACTTTTCGTCCTCGCTGTAGGCTAGCGCCGAGAGAATGTGTCCCTCCATATGATTCACAGCGACGAGCGGCTTGTCCCAGAGGAGTGCGAGCGCCCTAGCGAAGTTGACGCCAACCCAGAGAGCCGGCTCGAGACCGGGGCCTCTCGTAACAGCGATAGCGTCTATCTCGGGTCGCCCGTGTTCAGTCGCGAAGGCGAAGAACGCCTCTGACAACCCCGGCTCACGCTCCAATATTTCCGCGATTTGGTCATGCATTTCCTCAGATACTTCGCGCGTATCTCCGTGTAGAAGTTCGGCCTCTTCTAGCGCAGCCTCCAATATCGGCACGAGATTCTTCGCATGCTCGCGCTTCGCGAGGGCAGGGAATACTCCGCCGTATTCTTTATGTATATCTACTTGCGAGAGCAGCGTGTTGCCGAGTACCGTGAACGACGCACTCTTTTCATCACCCTCGGCCCAGAGTATAGCTATCGCCGTCTCGTCGCACGACGTTTCAATGGCCAGTATCTTCATGTTGGACCGGAGTGAATGGGAGCGGCGTCCCGAGTGGAATATTGAATGCGGCGGCGTTTGGATGCCCGTTCCCGCCATATTTTCGCGCTATCGCCGAGACATCCACTGACCCGTCACCTCGTAATGAGATGTGCACGCCGTTGCGTTTGACGCGAACGACGAGCCCTAGCGGGCCCTTGAGTTTGGCTAGAGTATGTCCCACATCTGAAGCAAAGAATCGTGGAGCATCTACCGCGAGCACATCGTAGCCCTCAAAAGATACGAGCCATGCAGTATCAACCACCTGCTGTTTAAGCACTTTTCCGTATTCAGCATAGGCTTCGCCCAGCTCGCGTATCTTGGTGCGTTCGGATTCATCCTCCATGCGCGCTATAAGGGCGTCCCAGCTTTCAAATGAGAACGGTTGCGCGTAGCAGTACGCGAGAATCGCACGAGCATCCGGTAGGGTAAAAGTATATAAATCGCCGTCCTGAACATATTTCAGAAATGTTGGTACTGGCATATCTGGATGAAAATAATTCCACGCTATTACTGCTCCTGAACGCTTAGCATCAAACACGTAATTTGGCATCTGTTCAACGACATCGCGCACCCCAAGATGATGATCAAGCACGGTAACGTCCTTGGTTTTATGCAAAAGTTGCTTCATGATTTCAGGTGTCGCCCCCTTCGAATGGCCATGGGAATT
>CAZVYA010000077.1:0-3442 GCA_964631225.1 uncultured Candidatus Saccharibacteria bacterium | reverse complement strand
GTCCCAGTCGCCATCGCGATGCCTACGTCAGCCTGCGCGAGAGCGGGCGCGTCGTTCACGCCGTCGCCGGCCATCGCGACAACCTTACCTTCCCTCTGTAATTCTTTTATTTTATTCAACTTGTCCTCCGGCATCACTTCCGCGACCACTTCATCAATGCCGATTTGGTCGGCAATAAATCGCGCGGTATTTTTGTCGTCTCCTGTTAACATCACCACTTTAATTCCGAGAGCGTGCAAATTTTTCACAGCTTCAACTGCCTCAGGCTTTATCGCATCTGCGACCATAGCGACTGCAAGCACTTTCCCGCTTTCAGAGAGAATAACCGGCGTCTTGCCTTCTTTCGTATCTTTTTCAAACGACTCAAAACCTGCATTTAATTCATTTGCGAGTTTAGCGCTCCCGATGTGATACTGCACTCCGCCAACTTTTCCTGAAATTCCCTTTCCCCTTATCATTTCAAATTGTTCAACCGGAAGTAGAGATATATTTTTTTCTTTTGCATACGCTACAACAGCGTGCGCAATCGGATGCTCCGATTTATTTTCAAGCGAAGCGAGAATCGCGATAATGTCAGTGTCACTTTTATCGGACATGTTTTTAAGCGACACAAGCTCCGGCTTCCCCCTTGTGAGCGTCCCTGTTTTATCTACAACGATGACATCTACTTTGTGAAGTTTCTCCAAGGTCGCAGCATCTTTTACCAATATTCCTTCCCTCGCACCTTTCCCGACGCCCACTATTATCGCAGTCGGTGTAGCTAGGCCGAGCGCGCACGGACAAGCGATAACAAGTATCCCCACAAACGATACAAGACCAAATGAGAGCGCCTGCGCGAACCCGAGATATTGCGAACCCACAACTAGCCACGTCCCGAGCGACAAAAACGCGAAAACTAGAACAATCGGCACGAAGACGGAAGAAATTTTATCCGCGAGCGCCTGTATGGGCGCCCTGCTCCCCTGCGCTTCTTCAACCATTTTTACTATGTGCGCCAACATCGTCTCTGAGCCAATCTTTGTAGCACGAAACGTGAAAGAGCCGCTCGTATTAAGCGTCCCTGCGACAACAGAATCACCGACTTCTTTTTTCACCGGCATCGGCTCGCCGGATATCATAGACTCGTCCACGTACGACGAACCTTCGGTCAGTACGCCATCTACCGGAATCTTCCCCGCCGGCTTCACGATAATCAGTTCGCCATGCACAACGCGGTCTACCGGAATCTCTATTTCTTTACCATCTCTTATAACAAGTGCTGTCTTGGCCTGCAGATTTAAAAGTTTTTCTATCGCATCACCAGTTTTCACCTTCGCGCGCGCTTCAAGATATTTACCGAGAGCAATAAACGTGATTACGATAATCGTAACGTCGTAGTATGTCGCATCAACATTGATAAACGGCCGAAGAGTTTCTTCAAAAGCCGTAACGGCGAAGCTGTAAAGATAAGCCGCCAATGTCCCGAGACCGATAAGAGTGTCCATATTCGCCTTGCCGTAGCGTAGAAAACGATAGAACCCAAGGAGATACGGCTTCCCTACAACGAAGAGCACGTACGTCGCCATGAGCGGCAGTAAATGATGAAAAAATTCTTCCCAAAAAACGGACATCTCCGGAGCGATTTCAAATTGCGCGAGAATCTCCCAAGTCAGAATAAACGCGCTAATGACAGACAGCGGAATTGCGGATAAAACCATCGTACGCATACCTGCTAGATCAGACACATTGGAATGTTTTGAATGATCTTCTGTGATAATGAGCGAGTACCCGAGCGGTTCTATCATTTTTGAAAGTTCTTGAACATTTGTTTTTGATTCATCAAATGCGATCTTTGCTTTTTCAGTGCCACTATTTACTTCAATCGAATCAACTCCCACCATCTTTCTGAGAGATTTTTCTATAATGCTCGCGCAGGATGCGCAATGCATTCCCCTAACTTTGTAGGTTTGTGTCGCCATATTATTTACGCTTCAGGTTATATACCTTCAGTATTTCTCCGATGGCAACCCTCTCCCTCCCCGTCTTCATCTGATGCGCGACGCAGGTGCCGAGGTGGCTCTCCATAAGCGCGTCCTCGACTCCCGAGAGCGCACGCTTCACCGCCGAGGTCTGCGTGATGATATCGATACAATACGTGTCTTTCTCCAACATATCTTGGAGTCCGCGCACCTGCCCTTCAATAATCTTCAGCCGTCGTATCAGCTTCCCCTTTTCTATATGCATTTTCATACCCTGAGCATACCCCTAGGGGGTATCTGTCGTCAAGCGGGGTTGTCCACACTCAAAAAGAAAAAGGCGGCCGGTCGCTCGCGCAACCGCACCGCCCTACTATTACCGCCCTTCGCCCGGGAACGCGCCCGGCAGGAGCTGTCGCATGAGGAGAACGAAGTCCTGTGTCTTCGCCAGCTTCGTAGCGGCCGTCGCGAGCTGTATCGACTCGTCGAAGTGACTGAAGAGCGCTCGAACACGCTCTCGTGCGTCGGTGTCGGCGAGACCCTCGAGCTCATGCGAGAGCAGGGCCTGCCTGCCGCGCGCGAATGGGGCTTGCGACCCGATCCACCAGACATAGCGCTTCCGATAGCTCTCTTGGGTCGCGGCGTTGATGTCGCTCGCCCGCTTCGCGTTCGTGAGCGCCGTCATGATATCAAGCTGGTCCTCGGCGAAGAGTGTCGGCCAATCGTGCGCGAAGCAGGCTGGGTCCATGCCGGCCGCGCCGAGATCGGCGAGCGCGACGGCACGCACAATCGGATGACTACAAGGAGTGAGGAATGGTTGGATTACGGTGCCGAAGGTGCCGCTCCACGCAGGAATGGTGGCGATAATCGCTGAGGCGACGATGCCATATTCCTCGGGAGTGAACCGCATCTGCGAGAACGAATCTGCGCCCATGGCGTCAACCGCTTCCTGCGCACTCGCCAATTCATTACGGCCGGCGTGGCGTTGACGAACTACAACCCCGTTACCTTTCTTGACCGGATGCGATACTTGCACAGTGTCATGGAAGGCCGCCGCTATGTCGGTGAGAATCACCTCGCGTTCGGACAGGCCCATCGCCCGCGCGATCTCGACCGCACGTTGGCGCACGCCGTTCGTGTGCAACGAATTGTGGTACGGAAGTCGCCGCGAGAGTGGCACGTCCTCAAATCGCCCCTTGATAAGAACCATCGCTTGGCTGGTGATTACATCTGACGCGAGTGAATCGTCCGCACTGGAATTCATTGAATCCTCCTGGTTGAAAAGCGGTCTGACTTAACCGCGAACATACTCGGCACAATATGCAACACTTGTCCTCTATTTGCAAATCGATGCGCGCCCTCGTGGATACTATTGGAACCAGGATTCGGGAGCATGAGAGGCATATCTCCATTCCCGACTTGCGTGCTGACCGTTTGGTACGAAGTTAGAACCTTACTCGCGAGAGTTTAGGTGTCCTAGATGCACC
>CAZVYA010000076.1:0-3490 GCA_964631225.1 uncultured Candidatus Saccharibacteria bacterium | reverse complement strand
GTGCTTTTCGATGAGATAGAGAAGGCGCATCCCGAAGTTTTCAACATCCTGCTTCAAGTTCTGGATTCTGGACACCTTACCGACGGCAAGGGACGTAAGGTTAATTTCAAAAATACAATCATAGTTCTCACGTCAAATATTGGAGGTGAGTTCATCGACCGACTCGCGCATATAGGCTTCGGCTCTGCCGGCGCCACCGACGCGACACGCTACGAAGAAACGAAGGAGAAGGTTATGGGCGCTCTTAAAGAACACTTCCGCCCAGAATTCCTCAACCGTCTCGACGACATCATTATCTTCGACGTGCTCGCCAAGGAGGCACTCGCGAAGATTGTGGACACGCAAGTTGAAGAGGTTATGAAGCGCCTCACCCAGAAGCGCATCGCGCTCGTAATAGAGCCGGAGGTTCACACGTGGCTCGCGGAGAAGGGATACAACCCGCAGTACGGCGCGCGCCCTCTTCGCCGCACCATTCAGGACACAATACTCACACCTCTAGCCTCTATGATGGTTGAGCAGGGGCTTCTGGAGGGCGGTACAGTTACAGTTTCTATTAAGAACAACGCGCCGCACTTTGACGTGAAGAAGAAGTTAACTCGAGCGAAGCCGAAGGTGGTTAAAAAAGAAGCGAACGTTGCCTAAATAGGGTGTTTCTGTTAAGGTATTCGCATGTCACAAGACCGCCTCCTAAGGCTTAAATCTACGAAGTCCAATCACATCATCTGGACGCGTAAGAATAGGAAGACCACCGAACGCAAGATAGAACTGATAAAGTTCGATCCCACCCTGCGCAAGAACGTGCTTTTCAAAGAAACTAAGAAGTAGGTTGACTCGGGTTGTGGAGAGTGCTATGTTCCGCTACAGAAATTCAACAAGGAGAAGACGATGGTCAAGAAGCGTTTCTCAGAAATTCTGAGGGAGTACGGATACACCGCGCAACAAATTGACCTCCTGTGGAAAACCAAACCACCGGTAGAACTGGACGAGGAAACATTGCGGAAAACAGCAAAACATCTTGCCCCCATCAAGGACAGCCTCATACAAGCCTAGTCGCATCGCCACCTGACACCATTCCGTGTCAGGTTTTTGTTTTGGCGGGCTTACGAAGCCTAGACCGGAACACAATCGAGTGGACCATCATGAAGTGGAAGGGGGTGTTTGAGATGCATAACATCTCTGTATAAAAACAGAACCGCCCGAAAGGGCGGTTTTATGGGTATTCAGAGAATTGGGAGGGCAGAGATTCGTCTCCGCATATTTTCAGACGCTTTCTTCCACTTAGTTGACGTTCCCTTACCGATACCAACAAAACCGGTGCGATAGACAGTCTGGATTGCGCAGCAGCCAGTGCGAAGACATTTTCTTGAACCGAGCTGCATCCCTTCGCTAAAAAATACGATGTCAAAACCCGTCGATCGAATTGATTCTAGAGTGGATGGCTCTTTCTCCCATCGGTGAAGACCAATTGCACACAGTAGATTGAACGACATATAAACCTCCTTGTATAGGAACAGGGGGAAAGCCGAAAGCACTATACTAAATTAGTACACATTTGCAAGTTCCACACCCACCCGCGTTTCTTAGTATTTTGTTGCGGGCCCACCAGGACTCGAACCTGGGACTTTCGTTTTGGAGACGAAAATTTTACCGCTAAACTATAGGCCCCTCTTTGTTAAGGAATGCCATCGCTATCGCTTCTGAACGACGACCGAAATCGACGTTGAGATAACGCACGCTGACGCACCCCTGATATCCTTCGCGGGTTCTTATGCCGGTATGCGGTTTCCGATACGGGCGATGAAACTGCGACAAGGGTATAGTAGTCACTTTTGACCAGAATCGCAATTGCGTGTCGGCATCGTGGTAATCATGCACATGCAAGCTCATGCGAAGTTTCCGTTCGTCAATTGAAAATCCAGCACGAAGCAATCTGAGAAACGAAGCGATTACCAGAGGGTCCGAATTTGTAAATCCAAGTATTTCGCTTCTTCTTATCTTTGTACCCTCGCACCAGTACATTATCGCACAGAGTAAACGCGCCG
Source organism: uncultured Candidatus Saccharibacteria bacterium (assembly GCA_964631225.1). GTDB lineage: Bacteria > Patescibacteriota > Minisyncoccia > Phycocordibacterales > Phycocordibacteraceae > C7867-001. Next base: position 1,448 of record CAZVYA010000076.1, on the reverse strand, counting down.
TATCAGCATTTATAGCGGCATTTTCTACCACCTCTTTCCCGTAGATGTGTGCGTCAACGAGCTTTTTGTCCACCTTCTTTCGGTGCGTAGTCGCTGCGCGCTCCCTGGCATCGTCACGTTTCTTTTCGATTTTTTGTTTCGCTTGTTTTGAGAGTAAAACATCTTTTACCCACACGGAGGCAGAAGACTTAGAGACATGCAGTGCCGTGCTTATTTCAGAAAGCGATAGCCCTTCCTTTCTGAGAGATATTGCCTCCTCTTTCTCAATTGTTTTTGCCTCCATATGAGAATTGTAACATGCAGTTGCATAAACTATTATCTCTGTATAGATACTCTTGTGGATAGCAGATATGTTAGAGGTGGAAAAGCCGTCACAAGATACAGTAGAGGTTGTATGATGTAGATATGCGTTCTCGTATATCCCTGTTCGCCGCCTTGCTTATAGTGAGCTCTTTCGCTGCGCCGTTCGTCGCGCATGCGGGGATACCGTTCTTCGGTCCGATTATTCCCGCTGCACAGAATGTTTGTCCCGCGAGCTGGGGGCTTCTCGTTACAGTCGTCAATAATTTAATCAGCCTGCTTCTCACGCTCGCTATCGTCTTCGTAGCGCCACTGATGATCGCCTACTCCGGATTCCTATTCGTCGTTAATCCGGTGGACCCGAGCGGCATCGCGAAGGCCAAAGGCATTTTATGGAATACTATTATCGGCATAGTCGTTGCGCTCGCCGGCTGGATGATTGTGGCGGCTATCATGGCGGCGCTCTACAACGCGAATGCGCCGGCTGGCACGAGTGGTGGAGTGTTGGGGACATGGTCACAGCTAATCGGCTCTGGTGGCATCGAGCCCTGCCTCCCTCAGCGCGGTGCACTGCCGCTTGATGGCCTTAATCAGACAGTAACTGGTGTGACCGTTGGTAGACCGCAGGTCGGCAGAGCCCGCGGACCATGTGCTGATGGCAATACAGCCTGTAGCATAAGTGCGATACAGCAAGGAGCGCAGGCGCTCGGCATGACGTTGAGTACCGCACAAGCTACCACCATGTCCTGCATCGCTATGACAGAGAGTTCAGGTAATCCGAATTCTCCCTACAGCAACACCGGAGCGTGCGGTACGTTCCAGATCACTACGCGACCAGGGAATTGGTCTATCCCAACACTACATAGAAACCCGCCATGCAGTACGGCGAGTTCATGCAATGACGCTCAATGCAATATGCAGACGGCACTACTTCTCTATAGTCAGCGCGGATATCAGCCGTGGACGGGCAGGAACCCAGATGGAACATACTGGAATCCGAACGCAGTGGCCTGTGCCCAGCAGTACGACCCGGGTGGGCGCATATGAAAAAAATCTCCATCATAGTTATAACGATGATTGGACTTGTAGTTGTGATCGGAACAGCAGTGTTCTTTTTTAATGTTGACAGTCCTACGAGCAGTACCGTA
>CAZVYA010000075.1:0-3603 GCA_964631225.1 uncultured Candidatus Saccharibacteria bacterium | reverse complement strand
TCACCAAGACATTGACCTCTACTCGCGCGGTATCCACGAACTGACGAAGAAATTCCCAGACATCGTGGACGAAATACGCGGAATGAGTGTCCCTCCGAATACTCTTCTCGCCGGCGAACTTGTTTTGTCGGTAAACGGTGTCGACGATCCGGACGCATTCAATCGGCTCGCGAAGTCCAGTCCGGTGAACGCCATACAGAAGCAGAAGGCTTTTGGTCCAGTACGTCTCGCACTCTTCAACGTTTTTGTCCACAAAGGGAAGTCTGTCATCAAGCTTCCCTATCAGGACAGGTTGGACATAATCCGCGAGCTAGCCGCTAGACATCGCGTTAATAACGTGAATATCGTGCAGGTCGTGACACAATCGTTCGGACAAGCCAAGGCCACCGCCAAAGAACGCGAGTGGGAAGGGCTCGTCCTTTACGACAGGCGCGCCGGTTCAGAGTATCGGCTCAACGGACGGACAGATGACCCTCCTCGTCCGGATGGTTGCTGGCGATGGAAGCCGTACAAGGAGGGCGATTTCGTCGCGACGGGGTGGGTCCCTTCGAATTCAAAAAAATTCAGGGGTCTCGTCAAGGACCTCCTCATCGCGCAGCGCGATCCGGTCACGAAACAGCTCGTATCGTGGGGCAAGGTCGGTGTCGGACTCTCAGCGACACAGCGTCGCGAGTTCGCGGACGACTCGCTCTATCCGATGGTGTTCGAAGTTAAGTTCCTTCGCCGCACGCCGAACAACCGCCTTATCTCTGCGTGCATTCTGCGCAGGAGGACAGACAAGGCGCCCGAAGACTGTTTCTCACCTATGGTGCAGAAATAATCGCGTGCGCAATGAGCCATCCTGTTTCTCGGGCTGGCTTTTCTTTTTTATTCAAACCCGAAGAGGCCGCGGGGGCGATACTGCAAAGCCTCGTGGACGAAGGCCGGCGTGACAGAGTCGGCGCCGGCGAGGTCGGCGATTGTGCGAGCGACGCGCATCGTGCGGTGATAGGAGCGCGGAGAGAGGTTGAGTCGTGCGGCAGACTGCGTGAGAGCCTCCTTGGCGGCGAGGGTGAAACCGCTCTTCTCGTCCAGCTCCCTTCCAGAGAGCGCGGCGTTCGTCGCGCTCTTCTTCCCTGTGCGCTTGGCGGCGCGAGTACGCGCCGCGACGACGCGCTCTCGGACTATAGAGCTGGATTCGCCGGTTGAGAGTTTCGACAATGTTTCATGCGGGACGAGCGGCACTTCTATCCAAAGGTCCAGACGGTCAACGATTGGGCGCGAGATTCTCCGCGCCTGCTTCTGCGCCGCTCTCTGCATAGCGCGAGAATCTTCAGAGAGTGTATCCGCGGGGTTCATCGCCGCGACAATCATGCAGTCGGCTGGAAAGGTGATGCTGGCGCGCGCACGCGAGACGGTCACTACGCGATCCTCGAGAGGCTGTCGCAGTGCTTCGAGCGTTCTTGAATCGAACTCTGGAAATTCGTCCAAGAATAAAACCCCCTTATGGGCGAGCGTCACTTCGCCCGCCTTCGGGAAGGCTCCACCGCCCACCATCGCGACGTGAGAGAGCGAGTGGTGCGGAGAGCGGAATGGCGGCCAATACAATGCGTCGCCGTCTGGGAGCAGTCCCGCCGTAGAGTGAATCGCCGTTACCTCCAACATATCGTCGTCTGAGAGCGGCGGTAGAATACCGGCGAGCGCTCGCGCGAGCATAGTCTTACCGGTGCCGGGCGGACCGTAAAAAACTATATTGTGCCTACCTGCGGCGGCGACCTCTAGCGCGCGCTTCGCGCTCTCTTGTCCCTTAACGTCGGAGAGGTCGATGGCCGGAGGCGGCATGGGTGTACGACGATCGCGCACCAATCGCGGGAGCTTCTTCTCGCCCTTCACGTGTTGTAAAAATTCTGATAGTGAGCTCGGCGCGTAGACGGCGACACCGTCGGCTAATAGCGCTTCCCTCGCATTATTTGGCGGTACGAAAATTATTTTGACACCCTTTCTTTTCGCGGCGAGGACCTGAGGTAGGACTCCCTTCACGGCGCGAAGCGTTCCGTCTAGTGCGAGTTCGCCGACCAGCAGTGTCTCTTCTGCGAGCGGCTCGGCATCGCCGGCGGCGATTAGATATGCGAGCGCGAGCGCGAGGTCATAATGCGAACCCTCTTTCTTAAGGTCCGCTGGCGAGAGCGAGAGAACTATTCTCTTGTTCTGCTGTTTGGGCGGCTTATAGCCGGAGTGACGTATCGCTGCACTGACCCTGTCGCGCGCCTCTTCAACGGCCTTGTCAGCGAGACCGACAACCGAGAAATTGTGCAGTCCGCGCGTCAGGTCTGCTTCGACGCTGACCATAACGGCGCCGGAGCCGACAGGTTGTGCGGCGAGTGTCTTGGCGTAGCCGTGTTTAGGAACAGTTGCGGACTTCGTTTTAGCCGCAGACATAACTTTTATAAATCTTTCACGCAGGTCGTCGCGGCTGGGTCGGCCTCGAGACGCGCCTCTTCTATCTTCTTACCGCATACTTCACACTTCCCATACGTTCCGTTCGCGATACGAGCAAGCGCAGAGATTATACCGTCGTATCTAGCTTCAAGGTCGGCGAGAATGGCGGTATTGCTCTCTCTGCTCATAACTATATCGGCTTGGTCGGCCAAGTCCGACTCCGTGCCGGTTTCAGACGGAATGGCCTCCCAGTCGCCCGGTACAGCCGGATTCCTCCTTCCAACGCTCCCCATTTCAGACTCCAGTCTGACCTTCTCGGCCTCTAGTTTCTTCCTAAGGTGTTCGGTTTTCATCTGTGGATAATAGCAGATGCCGTTCACTGTGCACGCGAGGTCGCGAGCCTGCCTATAATCTCCGTAAATGCGGCGGCGTTACGCGCGATAACGAGCGTAATCTGATCCCAGTAGCCGTACAAGAGGACGATACGGCCAGCGGAGTCGCGGTATACGCGCGTATCGTGGTTTGCTACAACTTCGTCACGGAAAGAAATTACTGAAACCGGTGTTGAGGTCGCGATTGCTTGCGGTGAGCTTGTCGAGACCGTTTGGGTGGCCGATGAATACTGAGGAAATAGCGCACTTAAATCTCTTGCCATAGACGGCTCCCAGAAGAGCATTGCGGCAAATGTGTCTCCGTACGCGGCGACTGAAAGTATAAAGAACGGGCTCTGTGTACCGTTTACGTTTACAACTCCGGCCATACTTCGTGCGGCAGTGATGTTACGTAACAATGCACCAGGAGCAGGAGACTGGAGCGCCGAGAAGACGCTCGTCGTAGTTGCATTCTCCAGATACAGGAGACGGACTGTGCCCTCCTTAAGAGGGCTCGCGACAGACTGTTCAATATTTCGTACTAGAGCTGTGCCGACACCATCTACGGTAGCGCGGTCATCGACGAATATGGGCGCCGCAACGGTCGGAGCAGGTATAATCGGCGCTGATGCAGAAAGATATCGTCCGTACGCGATATACACACCGACCCCACCGGCAATTAGCAGTATGGCGCCGGCAGTTCCATACAGAATACTGCTGAGCGGAATTTTTTTGGGCGGAGCTTCTTCAATAATAGGAGCCGAGTCCTGCTCCGCCGCGAGCACGGTGGCAGTAGATGCCTTAGTATCTTTCA
>CAZVYA010000074.1:0-3823 GCA_964631225.1 uncultured Candidatus Saccharibacteria bacterium | reverse complement strand
TCACAAATTTTTAGCATTGATTTTGCTCGGTATTTTCAGGCAACCAAATTAGTCGCTTGGAACCATCATAAAGAAAAATTCCGTCGGCTTGCGCGCGGCGGAATGGTGATTATGATGCTCGGCTCCGATGGAACTACTTCTTGTACGCCTTTTCCGCGCCGCCCATAAGTTCCGAAGCCTTACCTCGGAAGTCGACGTCGGGGAGGATCGTCTGCGGCTTGAAGATGACGCGGTAGTGGTAGACGCTTGCGTTGGCTGATTCCAGCTGCTCCGCGAAGTACGTTACGTTGTCGGACAGGCCCAGAAAATGCTTCTTATAGGCAGACGGACCGATCTTGCACGTCACCTCGAGCTGAGATTCCGGCCGGTCCACCTGGATAGAGCACCGCCCTTCGATCGACAGGATCCATTCGCCATTGATGCCGTTGTAGAACACGACGCGCCGATCGATCTCGAACATGTCGGCCGCCTGCGAGAGATTGCGTGACGCCACTCGCGCATCGTTTTCGCATCCTGCCAACGTGACTGCTGCGGCGAAAGCCAGAGCTACTACAGAAGATCGTTTCAAGAGACACCTCCTTTGTTGAATGTGGCGGAATGCCACTTCGACTACTATTATACACAGTGGCACACGTTTGTCAAACACTGCCCGCCGCTTCTAATCCATCATCGCAGTATGATGCTCCTGTTCTAGGTCACGCCCAAACACCAGCCAAGAATTAAGTTCTAAAATAAGCTGATTCCAATTCTGAATAATTTTGGTAACAAATTAAAAACCCCGCGTATCGCAGGGTCGGAATGGTTGATACTATTTCTTTGGCTTCAGTAAATCGAAGACGTCACCGAAGGCGTCGCTGAATGGGAATCCGCCGGTGGACGCCTGTTTCGGCTCCTCCGCCGGTACTGGGATCTCAACCTCGAAGAACTCAAGGCACTTCGTGCAGTGAATTCTCACGGTCTTGCCGTAAATCTCTGCCGTGATCTTGATGCGAATCCGCGTCACCTCCGGCAGACATTTCGGGCACTTCATTACCCTCGTTCCCTTTTCCATTCACTCTCCTTGGTCGGTTGAACTTTTTTCCTGAATACAGAGTATGATTGTTTAACTGTGTTGTCAACTATCGGTGTTTGATTTCGTTATTGAATACTGTATTATCTCGGTGGAACTTTCGGGTGACTTATTGACAGGAGAAAATCGTGAAGAGTCTGCTTATAGCAGTGGCATTGCTCGTAGGACTGGCTGGGTGTGCGACAACCCATCGGACCACAACGGTACAGACTACTGGCGGTCAGACGGTGACCACCGAAGAGTTCGACTACATCGGATATAGCACGCCAATCGTGGTAACGGCGTATCCGGGCGTCGCATTCTATCCGCGATATGTTGTCGGATGTGGCTGCATCTGGCCGGTCGCGTTTATCGGCGGCGTGTGGGTCAACCACCACGGTGCGCACGTTACTTACCACGGGCACTGGACTGCGCCGCCGCGGCACGTTCGCGAGGTGCACATACGAGAATATCGTGCCAATCCGCATCGTCCCGAGTTCCGCAGGGCGCCTCCCGGGCACTTTAACAGGCCGCACCAGAGTCCTCCGCCGCAGCATGTGCGCCCGCTACCGAAGCCGCCACAGGTTCAGCGACAGCAGCCGCAGGTGCAACAGAAAGCGCCGCAGGAAAAGCCTCAGCAGCATCGACGTGAACCGGCGAAGAAACAGGACAAAAAACAGCAGTAATCAACGACAACGCAGCGATAAGCTGCGTTTTTTATACATATTTCTTAAGGAGTTGTGTCGTGGTATAGTCCACTAATATGCGCGGTTAGCTCAGTTGGTAGAGCGCCACATTGACGTTGTGGATGTCGGGGGTTCGAATCCCTCACCGCGCACAGAAATGAAAAAGTCGGACGTGGAACGTTCGGCTTTTTCATTTCTGGCCGATGAGGGATTCGAAGGCCGGAGCGCGACGGCGCGAGGCGGGGTCGCGCAAATTTCTAGCAAGAAGTTATGCGTGACCGAGTCCCTCTTTTGTGTTATAACAATACATAATGAGGCCAAAACGGTTCGGCAAACATATCCCCAAACGCGAGGTTCGCGGGAAGATTTATATATACGGTAAGCACGCACTTATCGAGGCGCTTCAGAATACCCCGCGCGTCATCCGTAAGGTATTTCTCGCGCCCGACCTGCGCGACACAGAGCTACGCTCTCTCTTAACTAAACACGATATTCCGACTGCCACGCTTGCAGTCGGTAAGGGGAATGAGCTGGTCGGGCGAGACACGGCGCATCAGGGCGTCATCGCTACGATGGACCCGTCTTCTCTCCTCATCTCTCTCGACGAGTTTTTAAAAACGGTGGACGTAAAAAAGAATCCGGCTATCGCCGTCTTGGGCGAGGTACAGGACCCGCACAACGTCGGCGCCATTATCCGCTCGGCGGCTGCCTTCGGCCTCTCGGCTGTGCTTATTCCGGAACACAATCAGGCTGGTATCACGGGCGCGGTGGTGAAGACCTCCGCAGGTATGGTATTCCGTATTCCTCTCGTCTCTATAGGCAACGTGAATAACACGCTCAAGGTGCTTAAGGAAAAAGGCTTCTGGATCTACGGCCTCGCGATGGACGGAGCGACATCGCTCGGCACTGATGTGTTCGACGCACCGGCGGCGTTTGTCGTCGGCAACGAGGGCGCTGGGATACGTGAGAAAACAATTCAGGCGTGCGACGTTACGCTTAAGATACCGATGCATTCTCGAACCGAATCGTTGAACGCGGCAGTCTCTGCCGCAGTTGTCTTTTACGAATGGTCGAAGAAACACCCAGAGGCACTCTGGGTGTCGGAAGCACTATGAAGGACTGCAACCTAATCGCGACTTCGTGCGGTGACTACGAGCTCCTCGACTCCGGCGACAATATGAAGTTGGAGCGCTTCGGTGAGATTATAATCGCACGCCCCGAGACACAGGCGCTGTGGCGGAAGAAGAAGCCAGAACTCTGGGGCTCTGCGCATGCAACATTTCAATTTAAAGATAAGAAAGGTTCGTGGCACATGCATAAGCCCGTTCCGGAATCATGGGTCGTCGTGCGGACCGGTCTCCCGCTTATTGCGCGCCTCACAGGTTTTAAACATACGGGCATCTTTCCAGAACAAGCGCCGAACTGGGAATGGATTGCAAAGAAGACACGGTCTGAAATGAATGTTCTAAATCTTTTCGGCTATACCGGAGCCGCCACAATTACTGCCGCGAGAACAGGCGCACATGTCACACACGTTGACGCGTCCAAACAGTCACTCGACTGGGCACACGAGAATGCACGTCTCTCAAATATCGGCGAGGATAAAATCCGATGGATATTGGACGACGCGCTAGCATTCGTTAAGCGCGAAGCGCGGCGCGGAGCGAAATATGACGGGATTATCTTAGACCCGCCCGCATTCGGCAGAGGAGCGAAGGGCGAGGTGTGGAAGATTGAAGAAGACTTCACTACCCTGCTTGCTTCACTCAAAGAAATTCTATCCGACAAGTCTGGCTCATTCTTCCTCTTAAACGGCTACGCCGCCGGCTATGCTCCGCGTTCTTTTTCACAAGCTGTTGAAAGCGTTTTTGGAGAGGTTGATGGTGAATGCGGCGAACTGCATATTAAAGAGTCATCTTCAGAACGTGTCATCCCCGCCGGCATCTATGTGCGCTTTGTCCGATAGGCTGTAGAATCAACGTATGGATCATAAAAATGTTGTCATTCTTTATCATGCAGACTGTCCTGACGGCCTTGGAGGAGCGTTCTCTGCATGGAAGAAATTCGGCCATACTGCGGAATACATTCC
>CAZVYA010000073.1:3079-3844 GCA_964631225.1 uncultured Candidatus Saccharibacteria bacterium | reverse complement strand
ACGAGGAAGCCGAGGAACCTTCCGGAGTCCAGAACGAAGCCCGCGCGAGACAGTAGGTGCTCGATGCCGGTCGCCTTGAGCGCCTGATCAACGCGGAGTGCGCCCACAATCTGGGCGACAACACGTCCGAGACCGACTCCAACGAGCCAGCCGACGATGAATATAACGATTGCAACGACTAAGTTGGGGATGAACGCCACCGACCCGTAGAAGAGGTTCTGAAAGGATTGGCTGAGAACATCCGCCCATGTAGTGAAAACCATAGTGAAATAACGCTTTGTTTATGTGATTAATTACCCGCGTCCATGCGAGCGTCTATTAAGAGTATCTCATTTTCAGAGCCCTATCTTATCGATAAGCAGTCGGTGTGGATAGTCAAAAACATCCCTCAAAAGGCGGTCATAGACTCCTAAACGATAGCGGAAGTCGGGCGTGACAAAAGACGCATAACGTATTTCTCTCCCGAACTCGGCCTCTAGCGCGTGGATAGCGCGAGCGAGCATCTTTTCATCAAGATTGTCACCTACCACGAGCAGGTCGACCTGCGGTTCCAGAATTCCGGTGAAATGTCCGGACAGAGCTACGAGCTTGAGCGTTCCAGCGCGCTTGAGTACTTCGAGTATCTTACGAGAATTCACCGTGGTTGTCTCGCGAATAAACTCATTCAAGGCCGCGAGGTGTTCATAATGCGGGTTAATCTGATACTGCGCATCGGCCCTTTCGCCCTTTTTAGGGGTAAGCCTTCACAGGCCCGCCCCTATCACC
>CAZVYA010000073.1:0-3069 GCA_964631225.1 uncultured Candidatus Saccharibacteria bacterium | reverse complement strand
TTGTCCTCTCCACTATCTCACCGAGTGAAAACGAGGTTTCAGAATTGAACACAAATAGGCGTATCATCTTTAATCTGGCGGGAGAACCGAAGAGACTTGCGAGCCGTTCCATAAGTGTGGCTAGTGTAAGCGTTTAGACGCAAAAACGCAAAACGCGTCCAGCCTCTGGCTGGACGCGTTTTTCGTGTCTTTATTTACTTAAGTGTCGCCTTTGCACCAGCTGTTTCGAGCTTCTTCTTGAGCTCTTCGGCGTCTTCTTTCTTCATTCCCTGCTTCAACATTGACGGTGCGCCGTCAACGAGATCCTTCGCTTCCTTAAGGCCGAGACCGAGGGCTTCCTTAACTGCCTTAATAACAGCGATTTTTGATGCACCCACTTCTGTGAGCTCCACGTCTGCCGTGGACTTCCCTTCCTCCGCCGGTGCGCCAGCTGCGGGGCCCGCGGCTGCCACTGCAGTCGCCGATACTCCCCACTTCTCTTCGATAGCCTTCACGAGTGTATTCAGCTCGAGAACGGTCATCTTCTCAACTGCTTCGATAATCTGTTCCTGATTCATAGTTATTTCTTTATTTTAGCTACTTCACCAAGCGCAATCGCGAAACGCGCGCGCGGCGAATTAATGATATTTGCAAACATGCCACGAAGTGCACCAAGAGACGGGATGAGAGCGATTTCGGTAATCTTGGTCGCATCGGCGAACGCACCCTCAAACACTCCTCCTACAAGCGCAATCGCGCCCTTCAGCTTCTTCCCTAGGTCATACACACCGCGCGCCGGTGCGGTGGTGTCGGTTTCTGTAGCAGTCCACGCGACTGCGACTTCGCCCGGTAACTCCGGAACTTCCCCATCGTAACCGCGTTGTTTTAGCGCGAGACGAATGAGTGTTTTCTTAGCGACATAGTATCGAACACCTGTGTCTGCCAGTTCTTTGCGAACTCGAGACGCATCCTTAACTGTAAGCTTCGAGAAGCTTACAAACGCGATCGAAGACGCTTCTTTAAAAGCATCTGTGAGCTTCGCGACGATGTCGCGCTTCTTATCTTTTGATATTGCCATATATTTTGCGCACGAACGAAAAGGAGAATATCCCCTCGGCCGGACTTATGATTGCCAGCTGTCTTCGGTTCGTACTTCGCCACTCTAGCAGAAGCGTATGAAATTATCAATTCATCGCCGCGGAGGCGGCGTGGAGAGTGAAGAGCGCGACGGAAATGATGGCGGCGAAGCCCGTCGCGAACTTCACGAATTCTATAAAGAACGGGAGTGCTCGACGCTCTTTCGTATTCTGTATATTATTTCTTGGATTGTTCATAGGCTGTAATGGCATTGAAGAAATTTCTGTCCGTGCCGATTATCTCAGGATTCTTTTTACGAAGTTCCTCTACAATCCTGAGAGACGTCGCCGGATCGCCGGCGAGATAGGTTACCTTCGCCAAATCATATAATACATCGTGGTCAGCGGGATTGTTTTCAACCATATCCGCCAAAAATCGCGCCGCATTCCTCCAATCGCCGGTCGCTATATAATATTTAACCGCAGGTCTCGCGGCGGCAATATCGAGAACCTTGTACAACGGTAATGCTTCGTCCGCTAGTTTCTTCGCTGTCGCCTTATCACCAAGCGCGTAGTACAAAGTTGCGAGTATATATTTCGGTACAGGAAGTGACGGTTCTTTTTCTGAATATGTTTCCAGAACTTTAACAGCACCACGATAGTACGATTCCCTCTCTCTTGAGCCAGCTGGGTAGGCATTGGCCTTTCTGAGCGAGATGTTCACAGTCATATACCAAGCCTGCGCACGCAGCGGCGAGAGCTCTATCGCCCTAGATAGTACCAACTCGTCGAACGTGTCATCCACCTCTACTTCCGGCGGAGCCGTGTCTATAACGTGACCCAGATAGGTCGCAGTTCTGGCGTCGTATGGATACTTCTTGAAGTTCGCCGAGAGAAGCGAGAGTGCGTATTCGTATGCGGCTATACGATCCTCTCCAGATAGTTGAACTGCTTGATGTTCCGTATACATTTCATACGCAGTATATCCGTACTCCATATCGCCATACGGGCCAAATGCGAGACCTTTTTCAAAATATGCATTCGCTTTCTTCACGTCCGTAAGATGCAGCAGATATCCCCTCTTCAGCAATATGTTCGAGTACAGTGGGAACAATACGAACGGAACAATAAGTAACACCAAGAAACCGCCGCCTAAATGCGCCAACCATTGTGACTTCTTTATCGTCGTTGCCTCAACGTCATGAGCGAGAGCGAGGAGCAGGGCGAACAGCGCATAGAGGAGCCAGAGCGACGGCGGAGTATCGAACACGAAGAAGTTTTGCAGAGAATACGTGAGAATGAGCAGTAAAAATAAAAAACCGTAATTCATTAGACCTCTTTCTTCGCTTCGATATAGCCTGAACGCATAAGTGACGAAGGCAAAAAGGAGCGAGAGATATAGAGCGAGGCCGAATAAACCGAACTGCACGAAGTAATCCAGAAACGTGTTGTGCGAACGGTCGAACCACTGTTCAATTATTTTGCTCGGGTCATAGATTTTATCAAACACTCTAGCGACATGTTCAGCGCCGTAACCGGTCAATGGCCGCGACATAGCCTCCCTCGACACGTGCGTCCACACGAACAGACGACTGCTGACGGTGTCGTCGCTTGTAGACATAGAGGCTATGCGCCTGACCGGTTCAAAACGGCTCTCGGAAAGGTCCGCACGAAACGCTATAAATCCTCCTGCCACGACGATAATAATTGCGAGTCCCGCTACAGACCATTGTTTGCGTTTCTTATCTCCGGTATACACGGCGTAAACCAAGGCGAGGATTCCCACAAAAACTAGAGCCATTATCGTACCGCGCGTAGCGGTTAAGAATATCGCGAGCACGGAAAGCAGGGCGGAATATTTATAAACTTTCCTCAGGTATCCCACAGCATCCCGCAGTGCGACGAGAGTAACGAACAAAGAAATCCCCAAATATCCGGCGAGGAACGCCGAAGCAAGGAAGTGGCCAGGGAGCCGCGACTCCTCGTTCCCGGGACCGGCTCCGGGCCGGCGTAT
>CAZVYA010000072.1:0-3876 GCA_964631225.1 uncultured Candidatus Saccharibacteria bacterium | reverse complement strand
CGACAGGATTTGAGAGAAGAAAGAGTCTCCATGCCTCGTCCGCCAGTTCCTGCGCCTTCCATTGCCGGATTTCTTCGCTTGGGCTCTCTGCGTGTCTGGTCATAATCCAAGCAAAGAGAAGCGACAGTAGCGCAGACACTTCCACAACGCTAGCGCGAATCGTTACCCCAAACAGAGCGATGATTCCAATCAGCGACACCAAAAATAAAAAGGCTGATGCGAAAAAGAGCCAGAACGCCTTCCTGTGAAGATTTTTCAGACTCATGATTCCCTCCAATTTGTCCTCACCTTGTATACCAGATTATGGATTTTTATCAATTATCGCCCATGTTGGACGTACGACGTCCAACATGAATTTAGCGCACAAAGGCTAGGTTTTTTATAAATGCTTCGGCGGAGTGTTCCCATGAATACTGAAGTGCTTTATTCCGGCATTCGGCGCGCGAGAGTGCGAGACACTTCATGGCGGACTCAGCGAGATTGTCGCCTAAGTATCCGTCCCTCCCTTCCGTTATGATATCTCGCGGACCCATGCAGGAGTGCGCCGCCACCGGTATCCCGCAGGCGAGAGCTTCTAAAACAACAAGTCCGAATGTCTCGGTACGAGATGGGAAGATGAACACATCGCATAGCGACAGCCAGTCCACCAGTTCTTGTCCTCGCTTATATCCTACAAACGTATTTCCTCCTCCGTATTTCTTCTCCAATCTTTCTCTGTCCGGACCGTCGCCTATTACCAATTTAGTGCCAAGTAACTTCAACTTTAAAAATTCTTCCGGACTTTTTTCTGGCGCTAGACGGCTGAAGTATGCAAAAACCGGTTTCGGTAACGACGGAAGCGGCGGATTCGGGCTGCGGATGAACTGGCTAACGTCAACACCGAGCGGAACTACAACAACGTTTTTAAAACCGCTCGCCTCCAACTCCTTCTTTAAGCTCTCGGTGGAGACCATTGTGCGAACCGCTCTTGAATGAAATCGCCGCATAAGCCAGTGGACCGGTCCGAGAAACATGTGGAGACGAACGTCGACATAGAGCTGGAACTTCGTGTGATACCACGTGGTGAACGGCATACCCAGACCGAGACAGGCGGAGCGCGCCGCCCAGCCGAGAGGCCCCTCGGTCACAATATGTACGGCGTCCGGCTGAAGCTCCCTGATGAGCTTGAGTACGCGGCGGCGCGCGAAGAGAGCAAAACGAATCTCCGGATACATCGGTAACGGTGCAGTTCTAAACTGTCCCGGCTCTATTACGGTAGTCTCGTATCCGCGCGCATTTAGCTCATTTATGTGCGCCTCCAGCACACGCGTAACACCGTTTACCTGCGGCGCCCATGCGTCCGTTACAAGTACTATTTTCTTCATGCAATTTCTTTTTCTTCTTCAAAAAACTTTCTGCGCATGTACCAACTGAAGATGTAGTACAGCGTGATCGCTATGGCGGCGAAGGCGATGACGTATTGTACGTTATTTATAATCTGCGCGGCATCTCCTCCGAAGCTTGTTCCAAGATAGTATCCGGCGAATAGAAGTATTCCGTATTGCAGAACCGCAACGATGCTTCCGTACTTAAAGAATGTAGTGAGCGGCATCTTCACCGTCCCAGCGACAACGATGAAGGCCGACGCTATACCGTACGAGAGCTTACCGATGAACATCGTCCAGAACGGACGTTTCTCCCAGATGACACGCACCTGTTCCAGATGGTCCGGTGTAACTCCGATCTTATTGAGCATCCTCTGCACGAAGCGTGTGCGGGCGCCGAAGTGTCCTATAGCGTAGTACACGCCGTCGAGCCCGACATCGCGTACGAAGAAGAGTATCGCGAGAAAATATATATTGAAGTAGCCGACTGCCGCGAGCGTTCCGGCCACAAACGCGACCACGGGGCCCTCGATGAAGGTAAGTGGGATGAGTATCCAGTAGCGATACTGCAGGATAACCTCGGTGATGAAGTCAATCGACATCGTTTCATAATTATACTATGATTCTATTCAGACAAACTTGGGAGGCAATCATGGAGTTCTTTACTGGGATATTCCAGCTACCTTGGTGGGGCTACGTCGCCTACACCCTCGTGATGACACACGTCACGATCGCGTCGGTTACGATATATCTGCACCGATACAGTGCGCACGGCGCGCTGGAGCTGCATCCGGTTGTCGAACACTTCTTCCGTTTCTGGCTGTGGATGACCACCGGCATGGTAACGAAAGAGTGGACCGCTGTTCATCGTAAGCATCATGCGCGCGTGGAGAAGGTTGGCGACCCTCACAGTCCGCACGTCTTCGGCATCTGGAAGGTTCTCTTCGAGGGCACCGAGTTGTATAAAATCGAGGCTGCGAATACCGATACGTTAGAGGTTTTCGGTAGCGGCACTCCGGACGACTGGATCGAGCGCAAGCTCTACACCCCGCACCACGAAATGCTCGGCGTAGGCATTATGCTCGTCGTCAACGTCCTGTTGTTCGGCCCAATCGGAATAACCGTCTGGGCCGTTCAGATGTTGTGGATACCGTTCTTTGCTGCTGGTGTTATCAACGGCGTTACGCACTACTGGGGATATCGCAACTTCGACACTCCCGACGAGAGTCGTAACCTTATCCCATTGGGCATCATCATCGGAGGCGAGGAGCTACATAACAATCACCATATGTATCCGACTTCGGCGCGACTGTCCAAGAAGTGGTGGGAGTTCGACATCGGGTGGCTCTACATCCAAGCCCTCGTCGCGCTCTACCTCGCGCGAGTCAAGAGATACGTGTGAGAGACCGCAACAAACGCCGGAACGCTGTTCCGGCTTTTTATTTACCCTCACGGGAGAGCAGGTACAGCGCTCGGAGCGCATCGACGTAGTTCGGGCTGACATTCAATGCTTCTTCCCAATGCTCTCTGGCGCCGGCGAAGTTACCATAGCTGTAGTACAGAAGTCCGAGATTGTAGTGGGCGCTAGCGTAATATGGATTGAATGAAATTTCTTTAAGATATTCAAGTTCTGCCTTCTTCGTCTCTCCGCTGGCCGCATATACTAGGCCGAGGTTGTTGTGCGCCATCGTCTCTTGGGGGTTTAGAATAAGCGCGCGCATACTGTATTCCTCGGCGAGCGGATAATTCTTCTCCAAGTAATACATGGCGCCGAGATTCTTCTGCGCGAGCGACGAGTGCGGGGAGTTAAGAGCGGCATTCTGCCAGAATGTCAGCCTGTCAGAAAAGGCGCCCTCATGCGCGAACGTTATGCCGAAGAACACGACAAGAATGAGAATCCACGGTTGTAAGAACCACTCGCCAGCCGGCTCATCCAGCACTCTCACCAAACTGCTCTCGGCGAGCAGAATGAGCAGTCCGATAATCGGGAGATACAACCGATGCTCTACGAAGTCCGCGGTGCCTGAAATGTCAGGCCTAACGAACGACGGCCACAGAAATAGAAGGAACCACGCGAGACCGAATAGCATCATGAAGTACGAACTGCGAGACAGTCGTGCGTTCTTTAGTTGTAAGAGTGCGAGCAAAGCTATAATCGCCACGGCTATATACCCCCAAATGAATGTGGTGTCCTGCAATATCGGCAGGACGGAAAGATTGAACGGGAAAAATACTTTTCCAAGCATCTGAAGCGTGGCCGGCAAATTCTGTAGAAATGAAAAGATTACGTCGTTTGTAGACAGAGGCATGGGGTTCGTCATCGCCGTAATGCGAAGCGGGAGCCAGATTAAAATCGCTATAAGCCACAGAGCGCCGAGCTCGAGTGTCGCGGCCGTCAGGAGACGGCCGCGCAGCCAGAGGCAGCCGACGTATAGAGCAGGGAGAACGATTGCGGTCTCTTTTGTGAGAAGCGCGAGCAGGAAGAAGAGCGATGACCAGAGAATATATGTTC
>CAZVYA010000071.1:404-3886 GCA_964631225.1 uncultured Candidatus Saccharibacteria bacterium | reverse complement strand
GGAGGCTAAAGCGAAGATTGATAAGGCGACCGTTGAAAATTTCGTGCGTCTGAGAAACAGACTTACTTCTAGCACGTCTCTTCTCGATAAGCACACGGCGCCTTCCGGATTCTTCTCGGCGATAGAGACCATTCTCCCCGCCAGCGTACGCTTCACCTCTCTCCACATCTCTCTCGGCGATACCGGCTCGAAGATACAGGGAGCCGGCGTTGCAAAGAATTTCAACGCTCTAGCAGTCGCATCAAACGCATTTGCCGCCGACGGTCGAATTAAGGACGCAATCTTTTCTAACATAAGCATCAACAAGGACAGCTCAGTTTCTTTCGCTCTTTCGGCGACGCTTGATTCTAAACTCATCACCTTCTCGCCGAGCGTAGCCACGACAACACAGCCATGAACAGCAAAATTATTCCATTCCTCGCACTCTTCCTAGCCGTAGGGACGTTCTTCGGTTACGTGAATCCCACGTGGTCAGGCTCGATCGCCTCGACCAAGGAGGCCATCGCTCTCGACGACCAGGCTCTAGAGGCGGCCGATAAGTATGCGGCTCAGCAAAATACGCTCGCATCGGCACGTAACGCAATCAGTCTCACGAATCTTAAACGCGTTGCCGTCTTCCTTCCGGACTCCGTTGATAACGTAGGACTTATTCTGGACTTAAATGCTCTGGCGGCGCGCTCCGGCCTCTCGCTCGCCAATATTGACGTTGTCTCAGGCGGCACCGGAGGTGCAAACGCTCAGGGAGGCGCGACAGGGGCCGTTCCGCAGGGCGTTGTGCCTCAGGGGCTGCCTGCCGCAGGCGCGAATCCAGTTGGCTCCGTAGACCTCTCGCTCTCTGCAGTCGGCACGTATTCGGCGCTTAAGTCGTTCCTTATCGGCATAGAGAGGAGCGCGCGCCTACTCGACGTGCGGGACATTGTAGTGAAGGGCTCAGACACGGGCGTGTACAATTATCAGATGACGCTACGTCTCTACTGGCTCCGCTAGATACACATATGAAAATTGACTCCAACACAATACTCATCATCGTCGCCACGCTCGTAGTCGCCGGCGGCGCCTACTGGTATTTTTTCACCGACACTGGTAACGAGCCGCCGCTTACAATGGCCGTTGCAGGGAATCAGGCTCAGACGCAGTTTCAGACGCTCGTCACGGAGCTGCAACCGATATCGTTTGATACGAAGATTTTTTCAGACAAAAGGTTCACCTCACTGGTCGATCTGGCGACACCGATTGCGGCTGAAACCGCCGGTCGTTCTGACCCGTTCGCCTCGATTCCCGGCGTAACCGAGAAATGAGTAATGAACCTACTAGGACTACTTGTTGATAAGGGACTTATCTCCGCCAAAGATCGCGTAGCGATTGAAGCGGAGCTCGACAAGAAGCGTCCTCTTTCAGAAGTTCTTGCGGAGCACGGCATTTCTCTAGAGTCGGCGTTAGCGGAGGCAGGCAAGGCTTACGGGATACCGTCACGTCTGCTCGGCGACCCGCCGGCGAACGAACAGGTGTTCGCCTATATTCCGATTGATTCTGCGAGACATTACGGATTCGTTCCTCTAGATATAAAGGAGGGGGCGCTTGAGGTCGGCATTGTCGACCCTGACAACATTGAAGCGCTCGACGCACTGCAGTTCATATCGGGGAAGATAGGTATGCCGTATAAGATATTTCTCATCACGGGACAGGACTTCGACCGCGTGATTGATGCGTACCAAAATCTCTCCGGCGAAATCGGCAAGGCGCTTTCAGAATATGAAACGACGGCTAAGCCGCCTGCAGGTGATAGTTCTGCAAAAGAGAGCGCCATCTCTCTCGAAGCGGCATCCGAGCTTGGCGAAGAACCGCTCGGGCTCACCGATTCGCAGGAGTCACTTAAAGAAGATGCTCCGGTCACGAAAATCGTTTCCACCGTGTTGCGGTATGCCATCGAGGGACATTCTTCAGACGTTCATATAGAACCTTCGGCTACCAAGACGCGCGTCCGATTCCGTCTTGACGGCGACCTGCACACTTCGCTCCAATTGCCGGCGAAGGTGCACGAAGCGGTCGTCGCGCGCATCAAGATTCTCGCGAAGCTTCGTCTCGACGAGAAGCGAAAGCCGCAGGACGGACGTTTTTCCGCGACCGTAGAGAAGCGTCGCATAGACTTCCGCGTTTCTACCTTCCCGACGGAGTTCGGCGAGAAGGTCGTGATGCGCATTCTTGACCAATCGGATGCGACCGCGACGCTTGAAACGGTCGGATTTTCTACCGCACAGCTTGTCCAGATTCGCGACATGATGAAGGTGCCGTACGGAATTATTCTGATAGCGGGACCGACCGGTTCGGGTAAGTCGACGACGCTGTACTCGATGCTTTCAGAAACCGACCGTGAAGCGGCGAACGTCGTGTCGCTCGAGGATCCGGTTGAATACGAGATACCGGGTGTCTCACAGAGCCAAGTGAGGCCGGAGATAGGGTATGACTTCGCGAACGGTCTCCGTTCCATTCTGCGCCAAGACCCCGACATCATCATGGTCGGTGAAATTCGCGATAAAGAGACGGCGGTGCTAGCAGTGCAGGCGGCGCTTACCGGCCACTTGGTGTTCTCCACAATCCACACCAATACGGCCGTCGGCGCTATCCCGCGCCTTATCGACATGGGCATAGATCCGTTCTTCATCGCACCGACTCTTGTCGCCGTCATCGGACAAAGATTGGTGCGTAAGTTGTGCGAGGGGGGAGGTAAGCCGTTCCCGATCAAGGACAGCATCAAACTCTCTCTCGAGAAGCAGTTCGCCGACTTGCCTGAGGAGTATCGCAAAGCTCTGCCGCCTTTTAAAAACTTTTATCACGCGAGCCCGACGGACGACTGCCCGAACGGCACCCGCGGCCGCACGGCCGTTTTTGAGATTCTTCGCATGGACAAGAAGCTCGAGCAGGTCGTGCTGAAGGGGCCGAACGAGGAGAGCATCTTCTCCGCAGCGCGCGCTGAAGGGATGCTCACTATGCGCGAACACGCCATAGAGAAGGCGCTCACAGGCGAGATACCGTTTGAAGAAATAAACACTCTAGGCGGAGAACTTTTCCCCGATGAGATTACCTCTTGACCGCGACGGCGTAGTATACTACTGACAATGGCCTACCGAGTATATCTGGTTGATGACGACAGATTTCTGCTCGACCTTTATGCGGTTAAGTTTAAGAATGCCGGCCATGAAGTGAACGTGTTTGGCAGCGGCGAAGACCTTCTAACGGCTCTCAGAAAGGGGACAGCAGCCCCTGACGCCATTCTTCTCGACCTAATAATGCCCGGCATCGGAGGCTTCGGTGCGCTAGAAACGATAAGGAAAGAAAATCTCGCGAAAGCTTCGAAGATAATAATCCTCTCTAATCAGGGACAGGACTCCGATTTGGAAAAAGCGAAGAAGCTCTCAGCCGACGGCTATATTATTAAGGCTTCAGCGATTCCTTCAGAAGTGCTCGCCGAGACCCTCCGCACC
>CAZVYA010000071.1:0-394 GCA_964631225.1 uncultured Candidatus Saccharibacteria bacterium | reverse complement strand
ATCCGCATAACTCATATGTCCGCCACGAAGAGCCTAGAAGAACTGCTCGACCTCGTTGTCGAACAGGGTGCGTCCGACCTGCATCTCTACGCCGGCGGATTGCCGATGATTCGCGTCTCGGGCGCTCTGGTCCCCGTCGCGAAGCATTCGATACTGACGAGCGAACAGACAGAGGAGATGTTGAAGAGCATAGTTCCCTCAGACCGATGGGATTCGTTCTTAGAGCGTCAGTCCATCGATGTATCCTACGCACACAAAGTTGACGCCCGCTTCCGCGTCAACGGCTACCGCGTGCAGGGGACAACGGCGCTCGCGCTGCGGCTCATCCCGCATTCCGTCAGTACCTTCACTGAACTGAACCTACCTTCCATCCTCGAAGTCTTCACACAGCGCG
>CAZVYA010000070.1:0-3928 GCA_964631225.1 uncultured Candidatus Saccharibacteria bacterium | reverse complement strand
ATCGTTTAGCGATATTTTTCAACTCCTCCGACATCGAGCCCGAGACGTCCATCAGACAGAACATGACTGCTCGCGTGATGGGCTTCGGAGTCCTCTCGAATCGCCGAAAGCGGACATCATGGTCCGGCTCGATAAATGGAATAAGGAAGTACCGCAGCGTGAGCCTTTCAAGCTGTCCACGCAACTCCTTAAGCAATTCCGTTTCGCCATTTTTTGCCCGTTCGTCTGCTATCGCTTCTTCAAGCGCATCGAGTTCTTCGAGCTTCGGTCGCCCGAGCGCTATTCTGCGTCCGAGGCTCTGTCGCATCGTGCGAACCAGATCCATTTGGGACGGAGAACCGCTTTTTGAGAATCCTGAGCGGCGCATAGCGAACAATTCAGTATCGCCGACACTTTGCTTTTTCAGATTCGGCAATTCGCAATCCTCGAAAAAAAGTTCTAGGAACTCTTCTCGAGAAATAACGAACTGAAATGAATCCATGCTGTCGCCCCTACCGGCCTTATCTCCGTTTCCCTGTCCTCCGCCGCCAGACGGGCGAGCTATCCGGTCTCCCTCGACGAACTCTTCGTTGCCGGGGAATATCCGATGGCGGTCGCCTCCTGAATTCGATTTGTGGATAAACGGCTCCTCGATGCCGTCGGGGGAAATAGACACTTGCTTACTGCCGGCGGAGTCGGTGATAATACCGTTCTCCTGCAGCGCTTCGTCTACGACTCTCCGCAAGTCTTTCCTCGCCCTACCGAGAAACCGTACCCTGTTCGGGACACTCGCACCGTGCGCATCCCTCTTGTCTCTGATGTCCATAATTCATCTCCTTGTTGCACTGCAGAAAGAAAAAGGGGCGGACAGACCTTACGGTTGCCAGCCCCTCGGTATTTCGTTTCTACGACTTCTTCATACGTCTGTGCCACTCCACCAGAAGCTTGATCTGGCGCTCGGTGTATCCGTTTTTCTTCATGCGAGCTACGAAGCTCATATGCTTCCGTTCGGTTTCCGAGTCCTTCTTGGTGTCGAAGCTGATAACCGGCATTACGTCCTCCATCGTGGAGGACAAAAGATTCTCGATTACTTCACGCAAGTTTTCGTAAGAATCCCAACGGGGATTCTTACCGCCGTTGTTGGCCCGATAACGCAGGACATGATGGACCACTTCGCTTCGGAAGTCTTTCGGATTCGCGATGCCGGCGGGTTTTTCGATCTTGGAGAGCTCAGCGTCTAGCGCTTTGCGGTCATAGATCTGCCCGGTGCCGGGATCCTTGAAGTCCTCTTCCTCGATCCACTTATCGGCCCATTCGATGTAGCGGTCGAACATGTTCTGTCCGTATTCATCGAACGATTCCAGATATGCCCCTCGTATTTCTTTATCGAGCCGTTCAGCGTATCGCGGGGCCAACTCGCCCTTGATGAATGCGAGCAGCTCCTTGGTCCGCTGTTCCGGAAAGTCAGCCCGAATCACGTGCTGCTCGAGCACGTACATGAGCTGAACCGGATCGGCGGCGACTTCGGCAGTATCACGGTTGAAGGTTGCGGAGAGAACCTTATATGCGAACCGCGTTGAAATTCCCTCCATCCCTTCGTCCTGTCCCGCCGCATCGCGATATTCCTGAGGCGATTTTGCCTTCGGGTCCGTATCCTTGATGTCGTCGCCGTTATACACGCGCATCTTTGAGAAGAGCTGGGAGTTTTCGTGAGGCTTGAGACGCGAGAGCACGCTGAACTGAGCGAGCATCTCGAGCGTTCCCGGCGCACACGGCATATCTGCCAGTTCGCTTTCATCGACGAGTTTCCGATTGATCCTCTCCTCTTCAGAATATCGGAGACAATACGGCACCTTGACGATGTAGATGCGATCGAGAAAGGCTTCGTTGTCTTTGTTATTCCTGAATTTCAGCCATTCCTGCTCGTTACTGTGCGCCAAGACAACGCCTTGGAACGGCAACATACCGATGCTGTCGGTCCCCGCATAATTTCTTTCCTGCGGTGCCGTCAACAGCGGATGCAGCATCTTGATGGGCGCCTTGAACATCTCCACGAACTCCAAGAGTCCTTGGGTGGTCCGGTTGAGTCCGCCGGCGTAGCCGTAAGCGTCCGGATCACTTTGTGAGAATCGATCGAGCTTGCGCAGATCGACCTTCCCGATGAGCGTCGAAACGTCCTGACTGTTCTCGTCCGAGGGCTCGACCTTGGCCACGGCTATCTGCCGTAATTGCGAAGGGTAGAGCTCCAGAACGAAAAACTTGCCGACATCGCCGGCGAAGTCATTGTGCAGGCGCTTTAGCGCCCACGGAGATGGGACGGTGACGAGTCTGCGCCGCGGAATGCCGTAGTTCTCTTTGAGCATTACGCCGTCCTGCTCGGCGTTAAAAAGTCCGAGCGGACTTTCGAACAGCGGGCTGGATTCGTATACATGCTCTCCAACCACGAAGACTGTGCCGGACATGTCGTTGGCCTTCTCCGTCGTTCTGCGCTTAGCGAGGACATAGATGGGTCTTTTTTCCATCAACGTCTTCAACCGTTCGGCAAGCGACGACTTGCCGCCGCCGACCGGACCGAGCAGATAGAGGATCTGTTTGCGTTCTTCGAGTCCCTGCGCGCCGTGCTTGAAGAAGCCGACCAATAACTCGATCGCCGCTTCCATGCCGTAGAACCCTTCGAAGGCCTTGTACCTCCGGATGGTCCGGTTCGCAAAGATTTTTCCAAGACGCAAGTCCTTCGTCTTCGCGGTATCGACTATCTCCGGCTCACCGATCGCCGCGAGCATGCGCTCGTGGGCGTTGGCGTAGAACGCCGGTATGGTCTTGCATCCTTCGAGATATTCCTCGAGCGTCATTGCACGCACTTGCGCGTTGTGTTGCAGATCCAACTTCGAAATGCCCATCGCTTTTAGCTCCTCTGGTTAACGTACTCTGTATGAGGCCTTGTACTGTCAAAGAACAAAACCTCGATATGAGATTGCCATTCCACAGCCTATTCCTTTGTGCCCCCTTGTCAATCCTTTGGCAAAAAATAGAAAGTGATGTATCCTGCGCCAAGACTTTATAGAGGAGATCCTGATGCAAAAGGCGAAAGTTGGTAAGAAACTGAGTAAACAAAAGCTCGCGTTCATTACGGAAATACTGAGGGTGCTGTTGTCGGGGAAAGGCAGTTGTCTGCACACTGTTTCGGGCGGCGGATTCGTGCATCTGCTCGTGGACGGTCCGCAACACTTCGCCGTGGAACGGCTCATCACGCACTTCGGTGCCGGCAACGGACTGGCAGATCTCGCGGCGAACGCATATCTTAATCGTTTCAAGGGTAGCGCCCCTGAACCTCGTCGCGACCTCGATGCGCTCGAATATGCGTATCGAATAGCCGAGCGGTTTCCCCTCAAGAGAGAAACGGCCGAGCGCCTTGTCGGCTGTATGGCCGAGGCCGGATGGTACGGTCGCCTAGAAGGATGCGCCCGCAAGTACTGCGCGCGCGACCCGAAGCCCGAGGAAGTCGCCCTCCTTTTCAGGAGTTACATGGATGGGGCCAGCTACGGCTCGTCGACCGACGAGGCTCTGGCGAAATATGCGCAGGATTATATGCCTGCCGCGCAAGCCGAACGCCAACTGCAATTGCTTGCGAAGCGCAATGAGCGATTCCACGAAGAGTCTGCCTACTAGGCACACGCGCGGGCGTCCTATCGGACGCCCGTTTTTTATTTATTGAACCATTACGGAAGGCTTGACAGATTAGACGTTATATGATATATAAGAGGTACGACGAGAGGTTTATTCGGCTCGTTACGCACATTCTAAACCAACGACGGGGGTCGACATGAACAGAAGTATCGTACGGCAATTCGCAGACGGAACACCGGAGCGGGTCATCGCGCATGCTGTATATCGCAGATCACGGGGGCGTCGCCCAACGATGGCATTTCGCGGTATCAGAAATCCGCGC
>CAZVYA010000069.1:0-4040 GCA_964631225.1 uncultured Candidatus Saccharibacteria bacterium | reverse complement strand
TGATGAACTGTTTGAAATAGAGCGGTGCGATTATCTCGGCCCCCTCTATTATGATTGCGGCTAGGACGGCGAGCCAGAGAAGCCTTGGGTATCTGAAAGCCGCCGCGCCGTAGGCGCGCAACACCGGCCCGACTCTCGCGGGCTTTTTAATATCGAAAGGCATAAATCCATACTATCACTCCCATCCCGCACGGCGAAATTTAAGCCGGAAATTCTACGATAAACGTGGAGCCCTTACCCTGCCCATCTGATTCTGCGCGGATGGTGCCTCCGTGCGCCTCCACGATATTCTTCGCGATGAAGAGGCCGTAGCCGGTGGAGTGGACGTTGATTGTCTGCGAATCCTTACCGTGTCCGCCCTCGGTGAAGAGGCGTTTCTTATCTTCGTCCGTGATGCCAATACCGGTATCTTTCACTGTGAAAATGAATTTCCCTTTTCCTGCCCCGAGTGTAGTCGGGGGGTCTTTTTTCAGAGAGACCGCGATAGAGCCAGCCGGTGTGTAGTTAATAGAGTTATCAATAATATTCCGAAACACGTTGTCGCCGATCTTCGCCTTATCGCCGTTAAAGGTATACGGAGCGCCGGCTTCGCTAGCAGAGAACGAGAGCGCGAGCCCCTTAGCTTCTGCGGTCGCTCTCGCCTTCGCCACCACAGATTCAGCAACTTCCTTCAGGTCAAACGGCGCCTTGGTGTATGAGACTTTTCCATTCTTTTGGTTGGACGCCGTAAGAATATTCTCTACCGAGAGGGCACCGTCGCGCGACTGGGCGAGCGCGCTTTCAACAAACGGCTTGAGCTCGTCCGGCAACTTACCGAAGTCGCCCTCGACGAGAGACGAGAATGCACCGGAAGCCTTGGTCAGATATCCCTTCACCTCGTGACCGATGAAGTGCATCAGAGTCTCCTGCCTCTTATTGGTCTCCTGTAGCTCCGTCGCCAGAATCTCAATGTGTTCACGCTGTGCAATTTCCTTTTTAACGCTCCGGATAAGAAAGACGCCGCTTATTAAAAAACCGATTAGTGTCACCGCGGACAAAATAGTGCCGGCTGTTGTCGTGCTATAGAACAGTCGAGCTCCGATAAGCACGGCGATGCCAGCTACAAGCGCCTGTGTGGCAAAAAGTTTTACCTTAAAAGTTTTAAACTTGACGACTGTGTAGGCTAGAAAAGCGATGAACACCGGCATCCCGAATAGTCCGACCTGAGCCAAATCCCAATCATCAGTAATACTTCCAACAATATTGCCGGAAGAAAAAGCTATGAGAAAAACGACGAGTCCCGTTGTAAAAAGACTGATTTCTGATCTCCGCGTTGGCTGGGCGCGAAGACTCCAGAAGCTGATAAAGAGGATGAGAAAACTTAAAAATATTTCGATACCGTAGGTGAAAGAAAAGTTGAGAATGGGGTTTTCCGAAATGACGCATGAAGATATGTCAACGCTCGGGAATAGATAGTTCGTCGGTATCAGCAGGATAATAGGAGCAAGTAAAATAATGAGGCCGACTTTCCATAAAAACCTTAAATCTTTCTGGGCAATAAATGCATATGCGAAATAAAATGCCGACACATACACGAACATTTCAGTCAGGACCTGAAGACTCCAGAGGAACAAGTCCACATCTGGTCGGTTAAGCGCCCAGAGAGGTATATCTATAACTACCCAGATCGTAAAAAAGAAAATGGTAGCGAGAAACAGTTTAGCCGGTAGAGACTCGCGAACTCGCGGAACTAAAATGAGGGCGAAAACAATTGCTGCAAGAACCGCTGTGAGGTGCGAATAATAAAGAAGTGTCGGGACATTGCTCGAAAAAATGAAATATTGCGCCGATTCCCACGGACAAAGCGGTTGCATATGTTTTTAAATCATAGCATCAACTGGTGGTATAGTGATAGGTATGAAAAAAAGCATGCTGGATAAACTCTCACAAGGGTTACAGAAACTCATAATACAAAACGGTACGGAGACTGCCGGTACTTTGAGTGAGAATATGGAGGGATGTTCCACGCCGGTTAGCACTTTTGCAAGCAGAACCTTATTGCACTGTAACAGCGGCTCGACAATGGAAGCGGCCCTGTGGCTTAAAAATCATATTGAAAATGGTGGGAAGTTAGTAGTTACTCTAGCTGGTGCCTTAAGTTCTTTTGAGGTTGGCATCATGCTAGCTGAACTTATACGAAAAAATAAAGTGCATCTTGTGTCGGCCACCGCCGCCAACCATGAAGAGTCCTGTTATCGTTACGTCGCTCATTCTCATTACGCGAACATACCACGCTACACAGAGCTGACTCCCGAGCAGGAGGCGGAGCTGCGCGACGCCGGTCTCCGCAGGATTACGAACACGCTTTTGCCGGAAGACGAGAGTGTTCGCATCATGGAGCCTCATTTGGTACGGATGTGGCAAGAAGCACAAGAAAATAAAGAGTGCTACTTTCCTCACGAATATTTCCGCAGATTGTTTAAGGAGAAGATGATACAACCAGACCCGCATGCCAATCCGGATGACTGCTGGGCATACGCTGCATTTGAAAAAAACATCCCAATTATTGTCCCAGGGTTTGAAGATTCCACGATGGGCAACATCTTCGCGAGTTATACCTATAACGGCTCGCATAAGAAAAAGGGAGACGTTGTGCTGAACGGCGCGATTATGAAAACAGGTACGGAGTATTTTCATCTCATGTATGACTGGTATATGGAAGAAAGCAAAACGTCTCCGATTGCATTTCTACAGTTAGGAGGAGGCATTGCCGCCGACTTTCCCATCTGTGTCGTCCCCTCTCTAAAACACGACCTGAAGCTGCGACGGGTCAGGGATTGGGCTGGCTTTATCGAAATAGGCTCTTCACCGATGTCGTATGGTTCTTACTCAGGCGCCGGAGGTAAAGAAAAAATCACGTGGGATAAACTTTCGACCGAGAGCTATTACCAAATAATTCAGAGCGACGTAACCGTCGCGTTCCCGTGGATCGCAGCCGTGCTATTGGGTCTTTGATTGTGGCCCATGGGCGCTCTAGGGAGTTACCGATGAGTCAAATGCCTCGAAATCCTGTCTTACTACTGCTCGGTCATACGTAAGGTATATAGAAATCGCAACGGCGATAAAGAGAATCGTGAATAGAATTTTTGATTTCATGGGATAAGATTCTTCTTGGGATACCGAGTTCCTCGTTTTATGAAATGCGTCTCAACATCTTCCAGTTGAAACTTCTTCTTGAAAAAGTCAACGATGTACTCGACGTCCACGTCGTTCTGACACGTGTAAACATCTGCGGAGATAAAGTGGCGTTTCGGAAACGTATGAATACTAATATGACTCTCCGCGATAATAACGAATCCGCTCCATCCCCCAGGGTCCTTGATGTGATTGTCGGGGGCAGAAATAACAACTGGCTTCATAAGCGGGCGCATGCTAAGCGCGTCGCAGATTTCTGTAAGAGCGGAATAGACGGCATCTTCACTGTTAAGGCGTTCCGGATTACCGCCGTAGCCGTCAATGGTGATGTGTTCGCCGAAATGGGTCCCCATGTGCGGACAGTATAGCACCCCCTATAGCGCCAATTCTTCAAGGGGTTGCCGTGTTAAAATGGGTGTTCGGTAACTAGGTCGCCAAAATACAAAAAATGAACTGGTTTTTAATAGCACTCATTGCGCCGATATTATATTCTCTCGCGAATCACACGGATAAGTATCTTATTTCGAGGTATGTAAGCGGCGGGTCTGTCGGATCGCTTATTATATTTTCCTCCCTGTTCAGTGTAGTCGCATTGCCTGTAATTTTATTTATACACCCGAGCGTGTTCGCCATTAGCCTTATTGAGGGTATGGTGCTTGCTGTCAATGGCATGTTTCTCGTTACGTCCATATTGTGTTACTTCTATGCACTTCACAAAGACGAAGCCTCTCATGTTGTGCCCCTATACCAGACCGTTCCGATTTTCGGTTTTATTCTTGGATTTTTTATTCTTGGAGAAACTGTTTCCGCCGGCCAAGGAGTAGCGTCTATTGCCATCATCGTTGGTTCTTTGGTGTTGTCCTTTG
>CAZVYA010000068.1:3554-4058 GCA_964631225.1 uncultured Candidatus Saccharibacteria bacterium | reverse complement strand
GGGTATGTTGATTATCCTGCCGGCTCTCCTCACGGAAACGCGACCGTTCCTAACCAAGAGCGGGGAGAAAATGGCTTTCATAAAGTTAGAAGATAAAACCGATTCTATAGAGGGAGTCATATTTCCTAAACTATTTAAGCAGCACGCGGCACTTATCGCGCCAGGCACCTGCCTCCTCGTGAAGGGCAAGGTCTCGAACAGAAACGGAGAAATATCGATAGCCGTAGACGACCTGAAGCCTCTATAATTTTATGGTATCTTGACTAGTAATGGATGCAGATTCCGACAAGGCACACGACCACAAGAAGCTCGGCAAGGAGCTCGACCTCTTCGCCTTCTCTGATGCCGTCGGCAAGGGTCTCCCGCTATTCACACCGAAGGGCTCTGTTATACGACGTGAGCTGGAGCGTTTTATTGTGGACGAGGAAATCAAACGCGGATATTTGCACGTGTACACGCCCGACATCGCGAAGCTGGAGTTGTATATAAAGAGCGGACACTACC
>CAZVYA010000068.1:0-3544 GCA_964631225.1 uncultured Candidatus Saccharibacteria bacterium | reverse complement strand
GGACGAAGAGCTACGTCGAGGATATCTGCATGTCCGCACACCTGACATTGCCAAGCTCGATCTTTATAAAAAATCTGGGCATTACCCGCACTACAAGGACTCTATGTATGCGCCGATAGAGGTCGACGATGAAAAATTTATGCTTCGACCGATGACCTGCCCACACCACTTCGAGCTCTATCTGCGTAAGCCTGTCAGCTATCGCGAACTCCCGATGCGTATCGCCGAGCTCGCAAAGATGTACCGCTACGAACAATCCGGCGAACTGATGGGGCTCCAGAGAGTGCGCACATTCTGTCTCGCGGATGCACATATCGTCTGCGCGTCCGAAGAGCAGGCGGTGGATGAAATCAGTAAGGCGCTCGACCTGATTGAATATGTGACGTCAGTGTTCGGCCTCAAGCTCGACGTAGATTATCGATACCGCCTCTCGCTCGGCGACCGTTCGAACACAGAGAAGTATTACAAAGATGATGCGGGGTGGGAAAAGGCTGAGGGGCTTATGCGCGAGCTTATGAAAAAACGCGGTTCTAAATTTGAAGAGGCAAATGACGAGGCCGCATTTTATGGTCCAAAGGTAGATATCCAGATGAAGAACGTGAACGGAAAGGAGGACACTGCATTCACGGTCCAGTACGACCTTTGCATGCCGGGACGATTCGATCTCGACTATATCGGCGAAGACGGCGCGAAGCATCGGGCGTTCGTTGTCCATCGCTCTTCTATCGGAGCAATTGAACGCATCATGGCGTTCTTGATTGAAAAATATGCGGGAGCATTCCCTCTCTGGCTCGCGCCGGTACAGATACGCGTGTTGCCGGTATCCGAGAAGCACGTTGCTTACGCGAACGAAGTCCTCGCGGCGCTACGCGCCGAGAATATCCGCGCAGACGTAGACGACGCAAATGAGTCGCTCGGCAAGAAAATCCGCAACACGAAACAAGAAAAAATCCCATACCTGCTCGTTGTCGGGGATAAAGAAGTTGAAGCAAAAACTATTTCAATAGACAGCCGTGATACGGGCAAGTCGGACGTGACTTCCCTCTCCGACTTCATAACGAAAGCTGTCGAGGAAATTAGAACAAGAAAGTAACTATGGCGATTAAGCCCATGTGCGATTTTTGCAAAAAAGAATTGAAAGACTTTGGCGCACTCCTCTTCTCCCCTCCAGATAAAAAACCAAACGTGAAAAAGTTCCACGTTTGTAAGGCCTGTTATAAAAAATTGCTTAGGCGCCGAGGACGGCGAGGGCGCGAGTGAGGGCGAGCTTGGCGCCGGTCGCGCCGGTAGAATAGCTGGAGTCTATCGCCGTGGTAAGCGCGGCAACAAGCTTCTCCAACGTCGGAGTGTCGAGACGCGCGACCAGACGCGCGATATCAGTGTCGCAGGCTGTTCCGTCGATGCGAGCGCGGTATGCGTCGTCAATAAAACACGCGGTCTTAGATAGTAGAGACTCAGGTGCTCCGTTCCCGCGAATGTGCTGACGCAAACCAGCGAAGACCGCGGCACGGTCACCGCCAACGAGGGCGGCGGCGAATCCGCGAATATCGGCCTCTGACTCCACAGACTTCGTAATCGCCTCTGCGTTTCCATTTATCGGCTCGACGTCTTCATACACGGGCTCAACATTCTCGTAGATTGGCTCGACACTCGCCTTCACAAGCGCAGAATGTTCTGCAACGGCCTTGTGGTGTCTCGAGAGACCCTTAACAATATCGTCGATTGAGAGCGCTCCGCCTCGAGCGTAAGACTTGAATCCTTCATACGAAGAGTATCCTCTCGGTGGTTCTGGAGTGAGTGTGGCGGCGAGTATCTGCGGCGCGACTGGGGCCGGTCGAGGCGCCGGTACAACTGGTGACTGCGAGACCTGTCCGTAGGCAAAGGCAACTTCGTTATCATTTAGCACAGCTCCAACACGTACGGCGAAAGCGCGCATACGGCGATTCACGATGGGAGCTACACCGAATAGAATAAGGTATGCGAGGGCAAGAGACCAACCGATAAGTGCAATCCAATACAGAGCCGTACCGATAGGTCCGAGCTCAAGACCGGTGTACGGGATCTGTGATAGGTACAGATATGCTAGCGGCTGGGATAGCACGTGCGGAAGTGCTGCGAGTGTAATGTTTGGTGAAGGCGAACCGCCGCCGCCTCCTCCGCCGCCCCCACCCCCTCCTCCGCTAGTAGGAGGCGGAGTATTTACTGTAATCACAGAAGAGCATGTAACGGAGCCCCCCGCTCCTGTGGCAGTGCCTGTATATGTGGTAGTAGTTGTCGGCGAAATAGACATTGTGCTAGAAGCGACGGGTGTGGAAATACCGATGCCGTTATCAATTGAGAATGATGTGGCGTGTGCCGTCGTCCATGAGAGTGAGGACGCGGAACCAATCGTTATAGTCTCCGGAGAAGCGATAAGGATACAAATCGGCGCTGGTGGTGGCGGTGGTGGAGGAGGAGTTGCGGTAACAGTGATGGTGGTTGAGCACGTAACCGAACCGCCTGCACCGGTCGCTGTGCCGACGTAGACCGTTGTCTCTGTTGGAGAAACGGAGCTTGAGCCAGTCGCGATTGAGGTCACCACACCAACGCCGTGGTCGATTGAAAACGCAGTGGCATTTGCAGTCAACCATGAAAGGGTCGATGGTGAACCGGTACGAATTGTAGTCGGGGACGCAGAAAGTACGCATGTCGGCGGTGGCGGCGGAGGTGGTGGCGGGGGCGGGACCGGTGTAACTGTAACGATATCGCTGCAAGTAACAGAACCGCCGGCTCCGGTGGCAGTGCCTGTATATGTGGTAGTGGTTGACGGAGAAACTGTGCGAGAGCCGGACGTAATTGGCGTCACAGAACCGACGCCGTTATTAACAGAGAATGATGTGGCGTTAGAAGTCACCCACGAGAGTGTCGCTGATGAACCGTTTTGTATAGAAGACGGAGATGCGGAGAGAGTGCAGGTTGGAGCCGGCGGAGGCGGCGGGAGAGCCGTGACTGTGACAGTCGCGGAGCAGGTAACAGAACCGCCGGCTCCGGTGGCTGTACCTGTGTATGTTGCTGTGACGAGCGGAGAAACGGAGCGGGAGCCGGATGCGACCGGTGTGACGGTTCCGATACTGTGGTCGATTGAAAATGCAGTAGCATTCTCGGTCAGCCACGAGAGCGTGGTTGCCGTGCCGACTTGTACTGAAGATGGAGAAATGGACAGTACGCAGGTCGGTGCGGGAGGTGGGGGCGGCGGAGGTGGTGGCGGGGGCGGGGGCGGGTACGTGCAGGTCACGCCGGACTGGCTGGTAGCTGATGGGTTGTAGTTAGTGGCTGATGGGTCCATGCAGCCGTATATGACCGGCGGTGGCGGAGGTGGGGACGCTACGGTAACTTCTGCAGAACAAGTCGTCTGCCCTCCCGGACCGGAAACTGTCATAGTGTAACTCGTCGTGGTAACAACAGAGGCCAACGTGAATCCGGAATCAAGAGACGAAACATCACCTATGCCGTTATTTATAGAAGCGGCCGTTGCGGCCACGGTGTTCCACGAGAGCGTCGAATA
>CAZVYA010000067.1:0-4083 GCA_964631225.1 uncultured Candidatus Saccharibacteria bacterium | reverse complement strand
GGCGTCGAGGTAGAGCACCTGCTCCACCTCGGTCTGCGACCAGCGAGCGCGCTTGCCCTTGGACTCCGGAACGCCGGGGATGTCGCCGGCGGCGCGTATAATTGCGAACGAACCGGAGAAGCCCTTGCCTGAATAGTCGCCATGCAGTGCTGCAGGATCCTTGTTGATTGTGTTCGCGCACGCGCCGAGGAATACAACACTCGCCAAAATGGCGAGTAAACGTAAGCTTCTCATACCAGTTCTCCTTGTGTGATGGGCTGACTCGTAACCGAGTTAAAACCCGTTCAGTCGTTCTGAATATAAAGGTACGCAATTAAATTCGTTTGTCAAGCCTCTCGCGATAGGTTAGGGTAGGAGTAATGAGTGCGATTCGTTTCAAGATAGAACAACGAGCGCCGCGAAGCGGCGCTCGTGCTGGCGTTCTCACTACCAAGCATGGCGATATTCGCACGCCAGCCTTTTCTCCAGTTGGGACTAAGGCTTCTGTTAAGGGTATTTTGCCGGAGCAGTTGAAGGCGCTCGGTGCTGAAGTTGTTCTAGCGAACACATATCATTTGTATCTTCAACCTGGCGAACAGGTAGTTAAAGAAGCTGGAGGATTGGGAAAGTTTATGAATTGGAATGGTCCAACTATTACCGACTCGGGCGGCTTTCAAGTCTTCTCGCTCGGTGCCGGATTTGGGAAAAGCGTTTCTAAGTTTACGAAAGAAGATGCGCCGGATGATTCATCTATTTCTGTCTACGACGAAGACGTCGCGAGTCAGCACGGACAACTCGCCGTCATTGACGACGAAGGGGTTTCATTCACTTCGCATATTGACGGCTCGCTCCACCGCTTTACGCCCGAGCGCTCGGTAGAGATTCAGCATGCGCTCGGCGCGGACATCTTCTTCGCCTTTGACGAGTGCACCGCGCCGACCGAGCCCTACGAATATCAAAAGGACGCGATGGAACGCACGCACAGGTGGGCGGAGCGTAGTCTGAAGGCGCATCGGCAGAATATTGATGCGAATAAAAAACAAGCAATATTCGGCATTGCCCAAGGCGGACAGTTTGACGACCTGCGCAAGCAAAGCGCTAAGGCTATTGCTGAAATGAGATTTGATGGTTTCGGCCTTGGCGGTTCGTTTAGTAAAAAGTACGGCGACGACTCGCTTGAATCGGCGCTCGCGATGTTGAAGGAACTGCCGGAGACTATGCCCGTACATGGACTCGGCATCGGCGAGCCTTCTGACATTTTAGCGAGCATCGCCTCTGGCGTGGATATCTTTGATTGCGTCGCTCCCACGCGCCTTGGCCGCCACGGCTCGGTCTACACGAAACATGGCCTCATCAGTTTGAAAAATGAAAAATATAAAAGCGATTTTACGCCAATTTCAGAAGGTTCAGAATTCACGCGCGCATATGTATCGCACCTCCTTCGCTCGGGCGAGATGCTCGGAGCCGTCATTGCCTCTATGCACAATGTGCAGTTTATCCTTGACCTCGTCGCCGGCGCCCGAGCCTCCATCCTAGATGGACGATTCGACTCCTATCGTGCAGACTTCATTCGAGACTACTATGGCTAATTTTAAACTACACCTACCATTCCAGCCGGCGGGGGACCAGCCGGAGGCGATTAAGAAACTGGCGGAGGGACTCAAGAAGAGTCTGCAACACCAGACGCTTTTTGGCGTGACCGGTTCGGGCAAAACGTTTACTGTGGCGAATGTCATCGCGCAGAATGATAAGGCGACGCTCGTGCTGGCGCACAACAAGACGCTCGCCGCTCAACTTGCTCAAGAATACAGAGAATTCTTCCCCGAGAACGCCGTGCATTACTTCGTCTCCTACTACGACTACTACCAGCCCGAGGCGTACATCGCGCATTCGGACACCTATATAGAGAAGGAGGCGATGATAAATGCAGAAATAGATAGACTGCGACATGCCGCCACCCAAGCATTACTGACTCGTAAAGACGTAATAATAGTCGCGTCCGTTTCTGCGATTTACGGTCTCGGCTCGCCAGAGGAATATCAGAAGGTGCACGTGAAGATAGAGAAGAGCGCCGTGGAGAATCGCGCGGCGCTGATACGCAAGCTGGTCAACATTTATTTTGAGCGCACAAACGCAGATTTGAATCCGGGACAGTTGCGAGCTATCGGCAATTCGCTGGAGTTTATGCCGGTGAACGAGCGCGTGATATATCGCGTGGTTTTCGTGGGCGACGAAGTCGCGAATATAGAGAAACTTGATCCGGTATCGCGTGCGAAGTTATCAGAACCCAAAAACGTTTTTGTATTTCCCGCGAAGCACTTCATCACGAGCGAAGAAGAGAGAAATAGGGCGATAACAGATATTAAATTAGAGCTTGAAGAACAGCTCGCGAAGTTTAAGAGAGAAGAGAAGCCGCTGGAGGCCGAGAGATTGAAACGCAGAACTATGCACGATATGGCGCTGATAAAAGAGTTGGGATATACAAGCGGGATAGAGAATTATTCGCGGCACTTTGATGGGCGTAAGGCCGGCGAGCCGCCTTTTACTTTGCTTTCTTATTTCCCGAAAGATTTTTTAACGATTATTGATGAATCCCATGTGACGGTTCCGCAGATAGGCGGGATGTATGCGGGCGATAAATCTAGAAAAGATGTGCTCGTAGAATATGGGTTTCGCTTGCCGTCCGCGAGAGATAACAGACCGCTCCGTTTTGAAGAGTTTGAAGAGCGTGTTGGGCAGGTTATCTACACGAGCGCGACGCCGGGGCCGTATGAGAAGGCGCATTCAGAACAGATAGTAGAACAAGTCATTCGCCCAACCGGTCTCATAGACCCCGAGCTTACCGTGCGCCCTGTCTCCGACGCTTCGGAAGGTGTTTCCTCGCTGCGAGATGACACCTTACGGAGCTACCGCGGCCAGATTGCGGATTTTATTGATGAGGCAGAGAAGACTATAAAAGGTGGCGGTAGAGTGCTCGCGACGACATTGACGAAACAAATGGCAGAAGACTTGTCGGCATTCCTGCGCGAGAAGGGAATCAAGGCAGAATATCTTCACTCGGACGTTAAGACTATAGACCGCATTGATATTCTCACTAATTTTAGAAAAGGTATGTTTGATATTCTCGTTGGCGTCAACCTGCTTCGCGAAGGGCTAGACTTACCCGAGGTAGAACTGGTTGGAATATTGGATGCTGATAAAGAGGGCTTCTTACGTTCTGAAACAAGCTTAATCCAAACCATCGGTCGTGCGGCGAGAAACGTGCTTGGGCGCGTAATTCTCTATGCTGACAACATGACTGGCTCGCTGGAGAGAGCTATTGGCGAAACGAATCGTCGTAGAGCATTGCAAATTGCATATAACACGAAGCACGGCATCACGACGAAGACTATTAAAAAAGAAATCCACGACATCGCGGCTTCAATGCGCACGGAGCATCAGCGCACGATAGATGAGCTTCTTGTACTAGACACGATTGCGTATAAAGACGACCCGAAGGAGTTTATTAAGAGAAAGAGGGAAGAAATGGCAGAGGCAGTAGAGCAACTGGATTTCGAAACCGCCGCGCTTATTAGGGACGAAATTTACAAACTGGAAGGCATCGGTCCGAAACATAAAAAACCTCGCACCCGCAAACTGCTGTCGGGTTCGTGAGGAAAGTGATATAGTTAAACCGTACCTGCCCCGCCACGGGCAGGATTTAAGTATGAAAAAGGATAAACAAACAGCTAAAGAGCATCACCATAAGCACGGGAGCGACTGGCTCATGGTGAGGGGCGCGCGTACCCACAACTTAAAGAATATTACCGTCGCGATGCCGCGTGGCGCTATGACTGTTATTACCGGACTTTCGGGGAGCGGGAAGTCGTCACTCGCTTTTGATACTATTTTTGCCGAGGGCCAGCGCAGATATGTGGAGTCACTCTCTGCCTATGCACGGCAGTTTTTGAATCAGATGGCGAAGCCGGACGTTGATGAAATTTCAGGACTCTCGCCGGCCATTTCAATAGACCAGAAGAGTCGTTCTAATAATCCGCGCTCTACAGTCGCTACTGTCACAGAAATTTATGATTATCTGCGCGTGCTCTATGCGCGTGCGGGCAA
>CAZVYA010000066.1:0-4151 GCA_964631225.1 uncultured Candidatus Saccharibacteria bacterium | reverse complement strand
CCAGTCAAAGAAGGTGCGTGAATTCGAGGAAAAATGGTCGAAGTGGCTAGGCGTCAAACACAGCGTTTTTGTGAACTCCGGCAGTTCGGCCAACCAGATCTCAATGCTTATACTCAAAGAGCTCTACGGCGGGGGCGAGATAATTGTCCCACCACTCACATGGGTGTCTGATATCGCGTCGGTTTTGCAAAACGGTTTTAAGCCCGTATTTTGTGATATCAATCTGTCTACCCTTGCCCTAGACGTAAAAGAAATAAAAAAGAAAATAACGAAAAACACTCGAGCGATATTCCTTACTCATATCCTAGGATACAACGGTCTCACACAGGAACTTCTGGATCTGTGCAAAAAGAAAAAC
Source organism: uncultured Candidatus Saccharibacteria bacterium (assembly GCA_964631225.1). Taxonomy (GTDB): domain Bacteria; phylum Patescibacteriota; class Minisyncoccia; order Phycocordibacterales; family Phycocordibacteraceae; genus C7867-001. The sequence goes on along the minus strand of CAZVYA010000066.1, from coordinate 3,793 downwards.
ATAATGCTCATAGAAGATGTCTGCGAATCGCACGGAGCAACTTTTAAAGGAAAGAAGTGCGGGTCATTCGGCCTTATATCAAATTTTTCTTTTTATTATGCTCACCATCTAACCTCCATAGAAGGCGGTATGATCTGCACCAACGATGAAAAAATCTATCAATACGCACGGATGTTCCGCTCTCACGGTATGGTGCGGGAATCAACCGATGATAATTTAAAAAATACTTACAAAGAGAAATACAACGACCTGAATACTGATTTCATATTCTCTGCTCCCGCATACAACATGCGTAGCACAGAGATAAATGCGGTCATGGCGCTGAATCAGTTGAAAAGGCTCGACAAGAACAACAAGACTAGGTCGGCGAATTTGAAAATATTTCTGAAACATCTTGATCCGAAAACCTATTTCATCGAGTTCAACCAGAATGGTAACTCTAACTATGCTTTTACACTTCTTTTAAAGAACAGGGATTTCAAAAAACGAGACGCGGTGGAGAAAGCATTGCGGGAAAACAATATTGAGTTTAGACGCGGGATGTCCGGCGGTGGGAATCAGCTTATGCAACCATACCTGAGACGATTATTCGGCGAGGAACACAAGAACTACCCGAACACGAATCATGTACACCACTTCGGGTGGTATATAGGGAACTATCCTGATTTGGAAAAAAGTAAGATTCCTCGTCTTTGTAAGATATTGAATGCTATATGATAATCGTCAAATCACCCTTACGAATATCCTTCTTCGGAGGTTCAACGGATTACGAGTCTTTTTATAAGAAACACGGTTCTTTCATAATCGGCACAACGATAGATAAATATATTTGGCTATCCGCGCGATACCGCCCGAAGATTCTGCCGAAGGAACACTTCATCGGCTATTCCAAAGCAGAGGTCGTCTCCTCCATTAACGATATTCAAAACCCTCTCATCAGAGAAACGTTACGACATCACGGCGTGCGCACTCCAATTGATTTCACTTCTTTAGCCGATGTTCCCTCTAGGACTGGATTGGGAGGTTCATCATCATTTTGTGTCGGAATGGTCCATCTTATGAAAAAACTGGACGGCAAACCTGTTAACAAAAAAGACATAGCGAAGACCGCTATCCATATAGAACGGAACATACTCAAGGACAGCGGTGGTATACAGGATCAGATATGGGCTGCATATGGCGGTCTTAATACCATCACGATAAAAAAGAACGGAGACTTCGCGGTAAAAGCTCTCCCAGTCTCAGAAAAATTCAAACGGGAACTGGAGGATTCCATCGTTCTTATATATACGAATGACCAGAGGGACCAGGATGCGATAGCTCGCTCTCACGAAAAGAAGGATAAGAAAAAAATACTTGAACTCGCGCATAGGGCATATAAGGCGTTTCTGCGCGAAGATATAGAAGAAATCGGTTCTCTTATGCTTGAAGCATGGGAGGAGAAACGCAAAATTTCCCGCATCATATCTACAAAGAAAATAGACGAGATGGCGGAGAAAGTAATGGGGATTGGCGCGTACGGAGTAAAACTCCTTGGTAGCGGCGGGTGTGGCTTCCTTATGGCGCTTTGCAGTCCGTCGGTTAAGAAAAAAATACAAAAAGAATTCAAAGAAGACATTCTGGAGTTCCGGTTTGAAAACCGTGGAACAGAAGTAGTGTATCCGGTGAATTCTGATGTATAGTTATAAAAACTATTAGATGAATATGCTTGCAAAATCTATTCCTTCCGTTACAAAGGTTCTAGCCGTCATGGCGAATGACGGCGACTTTCTTGAAAAGGTAAACGCTGTTGGCGAGCGTCTCGCTACCGCGCTCGCGGCAGGACATACCCTATTGATCGCCGGTAACGGAGGAAGCGCCGCAGAAGCACAACACTTTTCAGCCGAGATTGTCGGGCATTACGAGCGAGAACGCCGTGGCTATTCTGCGATCGCGCTCACGACTGACACCTCAATATTGACCGCGATCGGCAACGACTACGATTTTCGGTCCATCTTCGCACGACAAGTAGAAGCTCTCGGGAAATCAGGGGACATATTCATCGGCCTGTCTACAAGCGGCAACTCGGAGAACATAATCAGGGCGATTGAACAGGCGCGCATGCAGGGAATTTTCACAGTTTCGTTCCTCGGGAAGGGCGGAGGTAAGACGAAGGGAATGGCCGATGTCGACTTAATCGTGCCGTCCGACGAAACGCCTCGCATTCAGGAAGCACATCTTGTTATGATACACAGCATATGCGAAACGCTTGATATAAAACTTTCTTAACTACATTCTATGAAAAAAATACTGGTGACTGGAGGAGCGGGGTACATCGGTTCGGTGTTGGTGCCTGAACTGCTTCGGGCCGGACACGAAGTCACTGTTATAGACAACTTTCTCTATAATCAGTCCCCGCTTCTCGACGTGTGTCATTATAAAACGCTCACAATCGTCCGAGGAGACGCAAGAAACGAGTCCTTGATTAAAAAGCACATAGTCGGCAAGGATTTCATCATACCGCTCGCCTGTCTGGTCGGCGCGCCACTGTGCGACGAGGACCCTATCGGCGCTACAACCATAAACCGTGATGCGGTCCTGATGTTACTTAAACTCCGTACGCCTGAACAAAAAATAATCTTCCCCAATACCAACAGCGGATATGGTCGTATGGAGAAAGGAGTAGCACATTGCGATGAAAACAGCCCTCTGGAACCCGTATCACTGTATGGGAAATTAAAGGTTGAGACCGAGAAAGCTCTTTTAGAGGCCGGTAACGCAATTGTATTTAGATTAGCGACAGTTTGTGGAATCAGTCCTAGAATGAGACTGGATCTTCTGGTGAACGATTTCGTGTACCGAGCCGTTACCGACAGAGCCGTCATATTGTTTGAACCGCACTTCAAACGCAACTATCTACATGTGCGCGACGCGGCAGGGGCATTTATGCACGCGATGGAACATTTTGAAAGAATGAAAAACCAGACCTATAATATCGGACTTTCAGATGCGAACCTAAGTAAATCTGAACTCTGTGAAAAAATAAAAGAGCAACTACCGAAATTCGTGTTCATAGAATCTGCAATAGGAGAAGATCCTGATAAAAGAAATTATATAATAAGCAATGAAAAAATAGAGAAAACCGGCTATGCAACGAATGTTTCCATTGAAAATGCGATCTCCGAGCTCATAAAGGGATATAATATAATACACAAAAATCAGTTCTCCAACATATGAGAATAGGTATCGTTTCAGGTTATTTTAACCCTCTGCATTACGGGCATATAGAATATATAAACGGAGCGAAGGAACATTCGGATAAGCTTATCTGTATCGTAAACAGTGACCATCAAGTAACTCTAAAGGGTTCACGGACTTTTATGGACGAGGACCACAGGGCAAAAATCCTTGGTAATTTAAAATCCATAGACGAAGTATTCATCTCAATAGATAAAGACAAGGCTCAGTGTGAGTCTCTCGCCTATCTACGGAGCATCTACCCGAATGATGATTTGATTTTCTTTAATAGTGGCGATAGAAAAGGACAAAATTTAGACTTAAGTGAATCTAATATCTGCAGGAAGAATGGTATCGAAGTAAAAATTTTAGAATTACCTAAACTCTATTCCTCAAGTGTTTTATTGGACATATGAACAAAGACTCTCGCGTTTTTATAGCGGGAGGTTCGGGGCTCGTGGGCAGAGCCATTGTTAAGAATCTGGAAGATAAGGGTTTCAGAAATCTCATATACCCGACACACCAAGAGCTTGAGCTGTTGGACGGAAGGGCCGTGTCAGACTTCTATGCGTCTGAA
>CAZVYA010000065.1:0-4163 GCA_964631225.1 uncultured Candidatus Saccharibacteria bacterium | reverse complement strand
CGCGAGGTCGTCGCGAATCGCCACTAGGAAACGTTCTCGTGCTTCACTTGGAGCACTCTTACCCTTTGACTCGCGGGCCACCTCGCGCGAAATCTTCCAAAGTCGCTCAAGCGCTCCGGCGGCGCCGGCGAGTGCATCCCAAGAGAATGAGAGGGGAGTACGGTAGTGCGCCTGTAAGAAGAAGTAGCGCAGAGCGAACGGGTGAAATCCTTTAGCGACCACGTCGGAGAGATATACGACGTTGCCGAGCGATTTTGAAGCCTTCTCTCCGCTCATTGTAAGAAATGCGTTGTGCATCCAGTAGTGAACGAAGGTGCGTCCGCTGGCCGCTTCGGACTGTGCGATTTCATTGTTGTGATGTATCGGCGAGAGGTCCTCGCCGCCGGTGTGGATATCTATTTCTTGTCCGAGAAGCGAGCGCGACATCGTCGAACATTCAATGTGCCACCCCGGGAAGCCCATACCCCAAGGACTCTGCCACCCGAGTTTGTTGTCCGGTTTCCAGAGGACGAAGTCGGCCGGACTACGTTTTCCCCTTGTTTGCTTCACTCTCGTGCCTTGTTGTTGGGCAGCAACGTTAATTCCGCCGAGTCTGCCGTAATTAGGGAAGCGCGAGGTGTCAAAGTAGACCCCGTCGCTGGTACGATACGTATAACCTTTCTGTTCCAGCGTTTTAATAAATGCTATTTGTTCAGGTATGTAGTCGCTCGCGCGCGGGAATGTAATCTGCTCCACGTCGACGTTCATCTCGGCAAGGTCGTCAAGAAAGACGGCTGTATATTTCTCAGACATGGCGCGCATATTCTCCATGGTGAGCGGCAGTCCCTCTCGCCGTAGGCCTTTTGTCATCTTGTCTTCGCCCTCGTCGCCCTCCGATACCAAGTGTCCGAAGTCAGTGATGTTAATCACTCGTCGCACACTGTATCCGGCGGCGATAAGCACACGAACGACGGTGTCAGAGAATACATATGCGCGCAGATTCCCTATATGAGCCGTATCGTATGAGGTCGGTCCGCATGTATACATCGTCACGATACTCGGTCTCTGAGATATGAAAAGTTCTTTTGTCCCCGAGAGCGTGTTGGTGAAAAAAATGCGTGGAGATGCACCGTGTTTTTTTTCCGCCTTTCCGAATATGCGCGCGAGAATGCCCATACGTCAGAAGAGCCAGCGTCTCTTAATAAAGAATGTAATGAGGAGCGCCGCGACAACCAGCATGATACCAAGCACGATTAAGAAAGCGTTCGGAGAGTCTATAAGCGGCATGCCCTCCGTGCGCATAGTGAATATCCAGCTGATGAGTCCAAGGGGCAGGAAAATAAAGTTGACGGTAGTCAGCGTCTTCATGATTTCGTTTTGCCGCGCCCCGAGAAGTGCGACGTTCGTTTCTCGAAGTTCCGTTGCGACTGCACGGAAGGTCCCGACCACTCTTGCCGTATATGTGCGTTCGGCGAGAATACGCACAACTCGCTCGGAGAATGCCGGACCGAAAAATTCGTATCGCCTGAGTGCGTCAAGAAAACGTACGATCGACTCTTCCTGACCGGTTAGAAGAGCTTCGATATGCAGAAACTCGCGACTGATGTTTGATATTGAACGCACAGTCATTCTTTCACGGCCGTCGAACATATCCTTTTCAACGCGTGAAAGGTTGTCCGCCACTTGATTAACGTGGTCGCGCACCGACGTATATAGGTGCGCGAAAAGGACTTCAAGCATCGTGTCGGTCGTGACGGAAGTTTTTTTCGCTACCAGCTGCTGCGTCTCAAGGAGTTTTTTGAGATGATGAATCGAAGCAACGACCTCATAACGCACCGTTATAATAAAATTCTTACCAACAATGAAGTCAACCTCTTGGCTTTTTGTTTCTCCGTCTTGTGAACCCTGAGTTGGGAAGTGCAGAACAAGAAGAGACATTCCTTCGTCTCCGGCCACCATTGGAACAGGGGTCGGTGAAAGCAGTTCCTTTTCAATGCGTTCATTGACAGAAAATTCTTGTGCAATTTGTCTAACCTCGTTTTCCGTCGGTTGTTCAAGGTCAATCCAAACACCGTTTAAATACTCATGCCTGAATATCATGCATTCAGAATACCATACCCGACAACGCCGGTATGGTACACTGGCGCAACATGAATCCGAAGGAAGCGTATAGGCGTGGACACGGTGTCGCGGTGCGCGGAGCGTCCTTCGCTCTCGTTGCCGCACTCGCGTTTGGCGCAGGACTCCTCACTGGCGGAAGCGGTTCAACGGCATCGGTCGTTAATCATATTCCGTTCATCGGCGACGGTCTCGATGCGACGCCGGACCAGAGCGCCGATGTCACGAATTTTTGGAAGGCGTGGAACGCGCTTCAGACGAACTACGTTATTACTCACGCCTCGTCGACCATTCCTTCTTCAGAAGAGCGTATTTTCGGGGCCATTCAGGGTCTTGCAGATTCTTATGGCGATCCGTATACCGTCTTTTTCCCGCCGAAGGAGGCGAAAGCGTTTGCAGAATCTATTTCAGGAAGCTTTGCCGGAGTCGGTATGGAGATAGACATAAAGAACGATATTCTGACCGTTGTTACACCTCTTAAGGGTACTCCGGCTGAGGCCGCTGGCATCAAGGCGGGCGACCAAATTGTAGCGATTGACGGTAAGTCTACCGAGGGTATTTCTGTAGAAAAAGCAGTCAGTCAGATACGCGGTCCTGCCGGCTCTACTGTCGTTATTACTATCGTTCGCGACGGTAAACCGATTGAACTGGAAATCGTCCGCGATACGATACAGGTGCCTGAGACGGATGACGGTCTAGACGAAAAGAGCGGCGTTTATCATATAGCGCTTTATCAGTTCACTTCCAACTCCGCAAGCCTGTTTGACAAGGCGTTCACGAGGTTCAAAGAGTCAGGTTCTAATAAACTCGTGGTGGACCTGCGCGGAAACCCTGGCGGATATTTGGATGCGGCAGTAGACATTGCGAGCCACTTCCTACCCAAGGGCACGACGGTCGTAACTGAGGACTTCGGCGGAAAAGAATCGAACAATGTGCACACAAGCCTCGGATACAACGATGTTCCACATGGGACGAAAATAGCAGTTCTCATCGACGGAGGTTCAGCTTCTGCTTCAGAAATATTCGCAGGAGCTCTGCAGGATGAAAAAGTTGCGACCATAATCGGCACGAAGTCATTCGGAAAGGGTTCTGTACAAACTCTGATAAATTTGGATAAAGGTTCACTAAAGGTTACCGTCGCGCGCTGGGTAACACCGAAGGGCCATTGGATAATGGGCAACGGCGTCACGCCAGACATCACAGTGGCCTATAACTCTGCCGGTGCTACGACGACGCCAAAGGTAGACCCGCAAATGGCGCGCGCTATCAAGTTTTTGACGGAAGGGAAGTAATAAGATAAGCTACGGCTACATGAAAGTCATTTTGATTAAAGACGTGAAGGGGATTGGGCGCGCGCATGAGGTTGTGGAGGCCAAGGATGGCCACGCTTTGAACTATCTAATACCGAAGAAACTCGCCATAGCCGCGACGCCAACCGCGATGAAGGAGGCTGAATTGCGTCGTAAACAGGCAACGGAGCGGGCCGGGGTTAGTTCAGCGCTTCTTACGCAAAATATTTCCGCACTCGCAGAAGCGCACATTGTGATTAAAGTAAAAGCGAACGAGAAAGGTCATCTCTACGATGCGGTGGGGGAGTCTGACATCTCGAAGGCAGTTAAGGAGCAGACGCACATCGACCTCCCTGCTGAAGTAATAAAATTGGAGAAGCCGATTAAGGAGCTCGGCACATTTGATATCCCAGTTTCTTCTGCCGACACGTTCGGAAAGTTTTCTATTATTGTTGAGGCCGAGTAGCTGAATAAAAGAAAACCGATTTTTTTGCTTGCCGTTTTCTTTAGATTAGACGACGTCCGCGACTTTCTTCTGCATTATGCGGCCGGTGAAGCTTGTCTTACGTCGGTTGCGGTAGGAGACGGTGCCAGTAGCGAGGGCGAAAAGCGTGTGGTCGTGGCCAACCCCGACATTCTTGCCGGCCTCTATCTTAGTGCCGCGCTGGCGGACGATAACCATGCCGGGACGCGCCGATGCGCCGTCAGCGAGCTTAACTCCGAGGTATTTCGGGTTTGAAGTGTTAAGGTTTTTTGCTGAGCCGCCTGCCTTGGTTG
>CAZVYA010000064.1:0-4216 GCA_964631225.1 uncultured Candidatus Saccharibacteria bacterium | reverse complement strand
CTCGCCCTTTCTAACATGCGTCTCGGCCTCTTCTATTACCGACGCGAACGCTTCTGCGCGCACAACCGCTTTAGTTATCGAGAGGGCGTCGAGAACCGGCACGCCGGCTGATAAGAGTGAAGAGAGGGTGCGAGACGCACGTGCAGTGTATGTTTCCCTAACGAGTTCGTTTATTACGGGCAGATGCAGCGCCGTAGTGAGGACGACACGACCGCCAACCTTAGACCGGACAAATACGATCGCGCCTACCACTAATGCGATGATGAGACCAAGCACAGCCGCTGTGTGCGCAACCATAAAGTTCGAAATGGCTACAATAATCTGCGTAGCGAGCGGCACCTTCACGCCGAGCGATGTGAATGTACTAGTCAGGGTCGGCACCACGTATATGAGCATAAGAATACCGACAACGATGACGGCAGTGATAACTATTGCCGGATATATCATCGCACCCTTTATTTTTCTAATGAGCTCCTCAGAGCGTTCCATTTGTATAGCGACGACGGAGAGAGAGTCGGAGAGAGAACCCGACTCTTCTCCGGCACGCGCCATGGCTACGAAGATTTCCGGGAATACCTTAGGATACGCCGCGAGAGCTTGGTTAAATGAAGAACCCTTTTTAACAGACTCGGAGAGCCCGACGGCGACCGCCTCCATGTGTTTATTGCTCGATTGGCGCTCTACGACGGAGAGAGCGCGCGAGATAGAAAGACCGGCGGAGAGCATCGCGGAGAGATTCTTGGCTGTACGAATTATTTCCGTGCGCTTTATTCCGGTACCGATCGAGAAGTTGAAACGTGAGAGTGCGCTAAGGCCGTGGCCACTCACTTCCTCGATAGAAGCGACGACACCGCCGCTGTTTTTTATCTGTTCGTATATCTCAAAACGCGACGAAGCCTCGACGACGCGTTTCTCGTCCGGCAGCCCCTCCTTCCGTACTGTGACGCGGAATTTCATGTTATTCGGATATCGCACGCAGGACCTCCTCGAGCGAGGTGATGCCCCGAGCTGCCTTATAAAGACCGTCTTCAAGCATCGTCAGCATGCCCTCCTTCTTCGCCTGCGCCTCTATCGCGTCACTTGTACTAGAGTGGAGAATTATATCTCTGATTGCCGGAGAAACAGCGAGCACTTCGTGTATACCGATACGGCTCTTGTATCCGTCTGGGTTCTCGCCTGTCGGAACCGGCCTATAAAAGGCCAAGTCGTCGAGCGTAGAACCTTTTTTCACGAGCTTCTCCTCCTCCAATGCTTTGAATGCGGCCTTAAATTCAGCTTCACCAGCTATTTTCGCGCGCGTGGCGGCGTCTACTTTATAGGATTCCTTGCTGTCGCAGAGCCTGCGCACAAGGCGTTGTCCCACGATGACTCGGACGGTGGATACGAGGAGGAACGGCTCAACTCCCATGTCGATGAGCCGCGGTATAGCGCCTGCGGCGCTGTTGGTGTGAATAGTTGAGAGGACCAAGTGACCGGTGAGAGCTGCGTTAATAGCGAGCGATGCCGTCTCTCCGTCGCGTATCTCGCCGACCATTATGATGTCCGGGTCCTGCCGCACGAGTGATCGCAGACCATTTGCAAAAGTGAATCCTATCTGTGGCGATACCTGCGTCTGGTTCACGCGCTTCATCTGATACTCAATCGGGTCTTCTATGGTCGAAATATTTACATCCGGCCTGTTCAAAATATCCAACATCGTGTAGAGGGTCGTTGTCTTACCGCTCCCTGTCGGCCCGCTGATGAGAATTATGCCTGTCGTCTGTTTAAGCGCATGATGTATGTGCTCCATGTTCTCTCCGTGAAGGCCAAGCACCTCAAGAGTGAAGCCCTCCCCTGTTTCTCGGAGAAGTCTCATGACTGTTTTTTCTCCAAAAAAAGTCGGGAGGATAGAGACGCGGAAGGAGACGCGGTCGGCCTCTGTCTCCATCTTAAATCGGCCGTCCTGCGGTAGTCGCTTCTCGTCCAACTTCAGGTTGGAGAGGACCTTGATGCGGGCGACGATGCCGGCTGCCGCAGCCTTCGGTAGCGTCATCGCATCGTGGAGAATGCCGTCAATGCGGTAACGAACTAACACCTCGTTCTCCATCGGTTCGACGTGGATATCGGAGGCGCCCTGCACGATAGCGTGTCTCAGAAGCGTATCAACGATGCGCACAATCGGCAGGTCCTCGGCCATCTTCTTCAGGTCCTCGCCTGAAATGTCCTTGTTGCCCTCAGCGATTACACGAATCTTACCGGCCTCTGCGGAGATGATGTCCCCGAACTCGTCCTTCAACGACTTCTGATACTGAAGAAGCGCGTTCTTAATACTGTCGGTGTCGGTGAGCCGCGCCAAGATTTTCAATCCGGTCTTCTTACGCACGGAATCGATCGAGGCGAGGTCCTCGACGTCGAGCATAGCCACGTCGAGAGAATCCTCGCTCTTTTTATACGCGATGATGTTGTGCGTGCGAGCGATCGGCTCGGGGATGAGAGCGAGCACTTCGATGGGAATGCGAAAGTCCTTCAGATTAACGAATGGGATGCCGAGCACATACGCCTGAATTCGTCGAAGAGCATCCTCCGTGAGAGAACCGCGCGCGAGGAGGGCGTCGCCGAGTGACTGTCCCCTCTTCTTCGCCTCCGCGCTCGCGGCATCAATCTCCTTCTTGGCCACAAGGCCGGAGTCAATGATGAATTCTTTCAGCTCGCCTTCTGAAACGTGCATATATATAAAAGTATATCATCTCGTGCGGTGGTATAATCTGTGCATGTTTGAAAAATACCTTCAAGAGATTGGTTTGAATGAAAAAGAAGCGGCGATTTACCTAGCATTACTTGAAGTGGATAATGCATCGGTCATTGATGTATCAAAAAAAACTAAGATAAACCGCTCCACCGTCTACGTGGTGTTAGAGGGCCTAATGAAAAAAGGATTGGCGAGCGAGACGCAGATAGGCAAAAAGGTCCACTACCAAGCCGAGTCTCCAGAGCGCTTAGAAACTTTTGTAGAGCAGCAGAAGGCAGTCTTTGAAGAACGATCAAAGAGGGTTAAGGACATAATCCCGCAGATCAAGGGAATCCAGCGAGCGACCGGCGAGCGCCCCGTGGTTAAATATTTTGAAGGTCGCGAGGCTGCCCTCGGCAGTCACCGTCTCTTTTTCAACGCAGAAGACAAAGAGGGCGTCGGGTACTTCCTTTTCGACAGAGACCTCATTGAAGAAATTTTTAATCCAAACGAAATAACGTCGGTTCAGAAGATCAGGCCGGGTAAGAAGATAAAAGCGAAAACGCTCTACACTTCTACAAAAACAACACTACCAACGGATGAATATAGCCAGCGAGTGAAAATAGACGGAGAGAAGTACCCGCTCCACTGCGACATATCTATGTATGAAGACAGGGTGCAGATAGTAACCATGGGCAAGTCTGTCTCAACCATCTTTATTCAGAGCAAGGATGTGGCCGAGACCCTCAAGTCTCTGTTTAGACTTGCTTTCGACAACATCGCTGGTAAATAAAAAGACCGGATACGCTACTGCGTACCCGGCCCCCTACTGCAGATTGATTGTCATCTGGTTTCGACCCCTGATCGTAACGTTCATCGAGGGTCGCTTTGATAACGAATGTCTCATCTCATTCAGATTACGGACTGCTATATTTGGGTTTTGTCTGGACCCACAACCTGATTAGCCGAACATGATTTGTGCACCTCTTATCTTGTTAGAACAGCGAACAACGAGCGTCAGCGAAATTTGGTGACCGCGAGCGGCAAACCCCCTCCATATAACCCTCTTTTAGAAGGCGATATAGGGGAAGGCTTATCCGTTCATGGGACACCTCCTTTCAAAGACCCCCGGATCCGAGATTGGATTCCTGTAGGTAGAGTAGCAAATCCACTCATTTTTGTCAAGTGTTTTTAACACCCCATCTTTATAGGTAAAAGAGACCCATATTCTGTATAGAAAAAACTGATCGGTGAGTTTTAACAGAATTTTTGTGATTATAAAAGTATATAAAATAACAGCAAATAAAACATAATTCTGTCAGCTCCCAATAACAAACAGGGGTCTAAAAAAGAGCTTAAAACAAGGATAAACTAGGATTTAAAATTCAAATCTGTTAAAAACACTTGACAAAAATGAGAGGAGGGTGTAAGATGCCCGCAGTTGAGTAGAAGGTCCTTGCCTCGCCCTGAGCGCCTCCGCCAGGAGACTGCCACTAAAATTAGGAGCAT
>CAZVYA010000063.1:3841-4250 GCA_964631225.1 uncultured Candidatus Saccharibacteria bacterium | reverse complement strand
TTTGCCATACTCCTCTTTCTCACCAAAATGTCAAATTGTCGGTTGTTCGTTGTAGGAGATGACGCGCCAGCCGCGGGTTGGGGAGAAGATTTGAAGCGGATTGAATTCGCAGACGGTGATGCCGGCGTTGTCCGAGTAGTTGAAGAACGAGAGCTTCACGAAGTCCTTCGCGTGAAGCTGCTCGCGATAGAGCAGATACGCGACGAGCATCTTTAGAAATACGTGATGCGTTACAACAACAGTCTCGCTCGCTCCCTGCAGGGCTAGCAGATTTAAACATTTCCGCGCGCGTTTCTTTAAGTCTGTAAAGTTTTCTTCGTCAGAAAAGCGGTAATCGTCTTCGTGATATGCGTTGTCCATCTGGTCTACGATGCGAATGATTTCCGTGTCGTCGGTGCGCTTGCCGATT
>CAZVYA010000063.1:0-3831 GCA_964631225.1 uncultured Candidatus Saccharibacteria bacterium | reverse complement strand
CTCTCCGCGAGAAGCGCAGAATAGATTACGTGTATTTTCAAATGCCTGTTGATTATCTCTGCAGTTTCTTTCGCACGCGCGTACGTGCTAGAAATGATTCGTTCTATTGAAAAACGTTTTAGATATGCGCCAACCATCTCGGCTTGACGCCTACCGTTCTCAGAGAGTTCGCCACCTTCGCCTTGGCGTATATGTTGCTGATTTAAAACAGTCTCTCCGTGACGAACAAAATAGAATCTTCTTGGACGCATGAGCAGTATGACCCCAATTACTGCTAGAGCTGTAAGTCCGAAGAATAATAACGGCATAGTGGCACTCATTATACCCGAGTGGTAGACTCGATTTTAATGCAATTCCCGTTCAAAAATCTTGCGTTTTGGAGCTGGAAATACGCCGTTATCGGCCTCGTTCTGCTCGTATTAGGCGGTTATTTCTACTTCGGGCGCGGAAACTCTTCTGAGGCAACCTTTGTAGTTACTTCAGGCGACTTTATACAAAAAGTGAGTGTTTCAGGCACCGTTATTGCGGCTAGAGATGTTGATCTAGGGTTCGCAGCGAACGGGCGCATTGCTGGGACATATGCAAAAGTCGGGCAGAGAGTATACGTTGGAGCTACGCTCGCACAGACGGAAAACGGCGACCTAGTCGCGGAGCTCGCACAGGCAAAAGCGGATTTAGACGCTCTTTTATCAGGCACGCGACCGGAAGAAATTGCAGTCGCCGAAGTTTCTGTAGCCAACGCAGAATCCGCGCTTGTTGACGCTATTAGAAATGCATATACGGCTTCAGATGATGCCGTCCGCAATAAGGTCGACTCGTTCTTCACCAGTCCTCGTACGGACCCGAAGCTTTCGTTCATCGTCTCGAATGCATCTCTGAAATATTCAGTTGAATCCGAGCGAGGAGTCGTTGAGGCTTCGTTATTGAAGTGGTCGCTTCTCACGAATAGTCTAACAAGCGCGAATGCCGCGGAGTATGCGAAACAGGCGCAGTCTTATTTGGCACAAGTAAGTCTTCTCTTGGCCGATGCGAATTCTGCCCTTAATCAATCAGTCCCAGACCCGACTACGTCCGCCTCTGATATAGCTTCATATATAACGACGCTCGCAACAGCGCGTACCTCCGTTAATAGCGTCACATCCGCTCTTACGACTGCGGTCACGGCATTGGATTCGGCCATGAAAAACCTCGCACTTAAACGAGCCGGCTCAACTGGGGATGCTATTACAGCGCAAAGAGCGAGGGTCGCGAGCGCTCAGGCCGCACTCGCCAAGACTTACGTCACTGCTCCGTTCAATGGAGTCGTGACACGCATGGATGCGAAGGTTGGAGAAATCGTATCTCCAACGGAGTCTCTAATCTCTATGCAGAGCGACGGAATCTTCCAGATAGAGACATATGTTCCGGAAGTCGCGATAGCCGGAGTTTTAGTCGGGAATAGCGCTACTACGACACTTGACGCCTATGGTTCTTCGATAGAATTCCCAGCGAAAGTTGTCGCTGTTGATATTGCGGAAACTATGAAAGACGGCGTCCCTGCATATAAAACCACACTCGCATTTCTTAATGCAGATTCAAGGATCAGAAGCGGAATGACCGCTAATGTAGTAATCACGACTGGGACACTTTACGACTCAATTGTGATACCGCGCGGCGCCGTCGGTAGTTCGGACGGTGAATCATACGTGTCTGTAAGAGAGAATGGAGAGACCGTCAATCGTAAGATAAGTACTGGATCTTCGCCAAGTCTGGGTCAGATAGAGATAGTTTTCGGTTTGTCGGATGGCGATATTATTCTTCTCTCGCCGGCTTTGTAGCACATGTTTTCACCTCTCAATATCCGCGTAGGATTCTATCTGGCGCTCCGCCAGTTGCGCGGTGCGAGCCGATGGACCACCGGACTGATCGTATTCGTGATGCTTCTCACGTTTCTCAATCTCGTCGTAGTGACGGGTCTCTTGGTCGGTATTGTGGCAGGCATCTCAAACCAGTTCCGTATTCAGCAGACCGGCGACGTGATGATTACCGCGCTTGACTCAAAGGAGTATATAGAAAACAGCCCTCAAATTCTCTCGTTTCTGCACACACTACCGCAGGCGCAGATTATAAGCGCGCGATACAGCACCTCCGGCACCATAGAGGCTAACTATTATTCCAGAACGGATTTAAACGAGAAACCGAACGAGACCGGCGCATCAATTGTCGGAATTGACCCGCTTGTTGAAAATAATTTTTCCAACCTGTCTAAGTATGTAAAAGAGGGGCACTATCTCTCGGAGACAGATTATGATGCCGTACTGCTCGGTCCGCAGTTTATTGATAGGTACTCGTTCGGCGAACAGCCGGGACTGACTCCGCTTAAGAATGTGTATCCGGGGACAAAGATACGTCTCACGATAAACAACCATACGCGCGAAGTGGTCGTGAGCGGGATACTGGACGTCCCAGCTAACTCTCCGCTGGCGGCAAAAGTCTTTATGCCTGCTGCCGAAGTTCGCCAGTTGATGGGCAGGACCGACTATTCTGTAAATGAAATAGCGATTCTGCTTAAGAAAGGGGAAGACGGTGTTGCATTTAGAGACTTGTTAAAGCAGAGCGGAA
Source organism: uncultured Candidatus Saccharibacteria bacterium (assembly GCA_964631225.1). Lineage (GTDB taxonomy): Bacteria > Patescibacteriota > Minisyncoccia > Phycocordibacterales > Phycocordibacteraceae > C7867-001. The sequence goes on along the minus strand of CAZVYA010000063.1, from coordinate 1,230 downwards.
TAGGGGATAAAGCCAAGGTTCAGACATTTGAAGAGGGTATACCGAACGGCGTCGCTGAAGTGCAGAATACATTCGCGATGATAGGTAACGCCATCGGTTCTATAGGCCTAGTCGTCGCCGCGATTACGATATTTATCGTCATTTTTATCAACGCCATTACGAGGCGTAAATTTATCGGAATACTGAAGGGAATCGGCATCTCCGGCTCCGCTATCGAGCTCTCCTACGTCTTCCAGTCGCTCTTTTATGCCTCCATCGGGTCTGCTCTCGGCGTAGGTATCGTGTACGGATTTATCGTGCCGTATGTATCAGCGAATCCGATTTCATTACCGATAAGCGAGGCGATAATCGTCGCGCCCGTAGACGGGACGATGATTCGCATAGGGCTGATTATTCTCACAACCGTCATCGCCGGCTACCTGCCGTCGCGGATGATAGTGCGGCGCAATACGCTGGATTCTATCTTGGGCCGCAATTAAATATGAATATAATAGAAGTTAAAAATCTCGTAAAAAGTTTTAAAGACGGCCCGGATGTTACGACTGTTCTTAAGGGTATTGATTTCAATGCGAGGAGAGGTGAATTTGTAGCAGTTATGGGTCGCTCTGGAGCGGGAAAGAGCACTCTCCTATATCAAATGTCTCTTCTTGACGAGCCGACATCAGGCGAAATACGCATCAACGGTAAAGAAGCGCACACGATGAGCGAACATGAAAAGATGTTGTTCCGTCTCTCCGAATTCGGTTACGTATTTCAAGATTACGCGCTTCTACCGGAGCTAACCGCGATAGAAAATGTCGCCCTACCTATCTTGATGCAGGGTCTGTCAAGAGAAGAAGCAGAGGAGAAGGCGAGAACGGCGCTAGAGAGAGTCGGGGTTGGCGCACGACTTAATAACCTCCCGAGCCAGCTCTCCGGCGGGGAACAGCAGAGAGTCTCCGTTTCGCGCGCCATCGCACACAAACCGAGCGTTCTATTCGCCGACGAGCCGACTGCGAACTTAGACAGCGAATCGTCCATGCGAGTGATGAATATTTTTAAAGAACTCCATAAATCCGGTCAGACAATCATCATGGTCACGCACGAAGACGAATACTCCCGCTTCGCCGACCGCATCGTTACACTCGACGACGGTAAAATAGTGGGGGTTATGGGGGCTTGACAAAATAGCCCGTTCGTGTATACTATATAGGTAAGTTGTACGTTGAAGGTCGGCGCATCCGCGCAATT
>CAZVYA010000062.1:0-4309 GCA_964631225.1 uncultured Candidatus Saccharibacteria bacterium | reverse complement strand
CCTGTCCACCGACACGCTGATGCGCGACGACCAGGACGACCAGGGCTGGGAGCCGGAGAACCACCTGAGCAACTTCACCGCCGAGATCATCACCGACGGCGACCGCGACTTTAATATTCTCGGGGCCGAACGGATACCCGCCGAGCGCTGTGTAGAAGCAGTACCATCGGCCTTCGAAGAAGGTAACGCGCGGGTCCTCACAGCCGAATCGGTCCCATTCCTCCTGAGAGTGAATGACTTGTTGGCGCGAGTGGAAGTGGATGCCGTCGTCAGCGAATGCTGTCCCGATAGAGGAGAGGCCGGCATGCGGAGACTGGAGCGCGTCGGGGTTGCCGATGGCGCGATAAAAAATTCGCACACCGTTTTTCATCTTCACCGCTGACGGATTATAGGTCGCGACCGCCTCCCACGGGCGCTCACGCCGCGGGGCGAGTATCGGATTATTTTGTTCTCGTCGTATTACGAACATAGGTTAGGCAGTCTCGGCGGGGACAATCTCCGTGAGTGCGGGTTGGCTGCCGGCTACGAGTGAGCTAATGAATGAATCAAGTCGCGCGGTCGCGACGCAGACGACCTTGTCCGCGCCGCCGTAGTAGACGTAGAGCGTTCCGTTGCGAACAACCGCTCCGCCGGCGTAGACGATGCCCGGCTTACCGTTATTCTCATATGCCTCGTCGGGGACGAGGACTGGCGCCGCCGAGCGACGTAGAATCTTCGTCGGGTCGGCGGGGTCTAAGAGCATCGCGCCGAGCTTGTATCGATGCCCCTCCTTCGCGTCGTTGGCGTGATAGAGCACCAACCAGCCCTTGTCGGTCTTCACCGGTGGCGGGCCGGCGCTCCGCGTGTGAACGTGCCAAGCGATAGCTCTATCGGATATCTTCTGCGGGTCGGGGCTCTTAAACCTCCTCCCCGCGAGTTCGGCTAAGTCGTCAACGTATTCAACCCGTACATGGTAATCGTCTTCGCCGATGATGCTGTGTAGGACAGCGAATCGCCCCCAGATTTTCTCTGGGAACATAACCCAATTCTTATCGCGGTCGCTGTGCGAGAGGATGATAGGACCCTCCCACTTGTCGAATCGTCCGGCCAAAAAATCTTCTTCATCCATCGCGATTACCGCGACGCGCAACTTCCAATTCTCAAACATGTTGAAGGTGACATAGACGCGCCCCTCTATCACCACCATGCGCGGGTCCTCGCAGCCGCCCCAGCTCCCGCCGGAGGGATACATTACCTGAGAGTAGCGTCGTCGGTCTATAGAGAGATTGTGCGGATTGCGCGCGACATACATCGGGTAGGGAAGAATCTTGTCGAAGACGACTCCGTCCGGACTGCTCGCATAACCTAGGCGCGAGACGCCGTCCATACCGATGGCGCGATAGATAAGATGCGTGCGGCCATTGATAAAAGCGGCCGCCGGATTCATTACCGCTTCAGCAGTCCAATAATTCTTACCCGGCCGAAGTATCGGATTCTTAAGCGAACGAATGAGAGAGAGAAACTTCGGATGGATAAGTGCCGCGAGTTTGGCGCGGAATATCTCTGAAAAGACCGCGCCAAGAACCGCCCCGATAACGAAGAAAGAAAAGAGAGTAGCGAGTATGTGTACAAAAAGAATGAAGCTCATGGCCGTAGCTCCTTCCATAATATCACGTACATGGTATGCTTTTCCTAATGTTAGTAAATGTCTGTATCGCGAAGCTCCACCGCGCCACCGTCACCGACGCCGACCTTAACTACGTCGGCTCCATCACGATAGATGAAATGCTTATCGACGCGGCTGGACTCACGGCTGGACAAATAGTTACGATAAACAATCTCTCTAATGCCGCATCGTGGCGCACATATATAGTGAATGGTAAGAAAGGGAAGGGAGAGATAATTCTAAACGGTCCGCCGGCACGCCTATTCCACAAGGGAGACATTGTCATAATTTTTGCAGAAGGATGGGTTACTCCTGAAGAAGCGAAGAAGATGAGCCCGACGGTTGTCTTCGTAGACGGTAAGAACAAAATTACTAAAATCAAAAAAGGTTGGCGACCGAAGTAGATTCGTAGTATTGTTAAGTCAGAAGCCCTTTGTAAAACGAGGGCGTTTTCTTTTCCCAATTTCCCGAAAAGGAGATGAAATGAAACGCGTACTTACCATCAACGATGTTCACCGCGACCCCCTTTTCCAAGCCTTGGACCCCGACTACAAACGGCAGTTTATGGAAGCGCAGATGCTCCCGCCTAAGCTGAACGTTTACGCATCCTACGGCATTAAGATATCGGCACTCATCCCATACAAGGCGTTCCCGAGCATCAAGGTGCCTGCCGTGGTGCAGATGATGACCGACGACCTCGAAGCCGGATTATACAAGGAGAAGCACACTCTCGTCGTGGACTCCTCGGGTAATACCGCGTGGGCCGCCGTTCGGCTCGCTAAGGCATTCGGCTTCAAGCATGTCAAGGTGATCATGGCTTCCGATGTTCCGCCAAGCAAGAAGGCCATATTTGCCGCACTCTCTTGGCCCGATCTGCTCTACGTCGGTGGCGGCAAGAGCGTTGCTAAAGCTGCAGAAGAAGAGGGAAAGAAGCTCGGCCACTACCATCTGAACCAATACACACATTTGGGCAATATGCGCGCCCACATGATGTATACCGGTCCCGAGATACTGAGGGTGCTCGGCGGCGACGTGTCAGTTATCGCCGTCGCGCTAGGCTCCGGAGGTACGGCCGGCGGTGTCGGTCACTTCTTGAAAGAGAAGAATCCGAAAACGATCGTGATTGGAGTTCGCCCGAAGCTCGGAGAACAGGTCCCCGGCGCGCGCGATAAAAAGCGGATGGCCGAGGTCGTCACGCTCCCGTGGGAGAAATGGGTCGACGACGTCGTCGAGATATCGCGGAAAGAGGCGTTTATCGGCGCTCGCCAGTTGGGGAGCGTGGTCGAGCCGCCGCCGGGGCCCACCTCCGGTCTCGCATGGCGCGGTCTCGACAAGTATCTTCAGTCCCGTAAGGATATAGAGAAGTTCCGCGGTGCGTGCGTTGCTTTCATCTGCCCCGACAGCTCTCTCCTGTATTCTGAACCGATTATCGCAGAACTCGATTCCGACCAAGGAGTCATCTGATTCGCGTCTTCAACCCCCGGCCGCTGCGGCCGGGGCTCTTTTATCTCGTGTTATCATTTTAAATATGAAAAACTCCGCGATGTATCTTCGTTCGATAATCTTCGGCATAAACGACAGCCTCGTCTCCACCGTCGGGTTCCTCGCCGGCATCAGCGTCGCCGGCGTCCCGAGAACGATTATCATACTCACAGGCGTTGTCTACGCGCTCGTTGAAGCATTCTCAATGGCGATGGGCGATTTTCTCTCCGAAGAATCAGCGGAGGAGTATGTGAGCCATTCAAATGTAAACGACCGTCCTTCTGTAATTTCTGCTGCGTTGATGTTCGTCTCTTGTGTGCTCGCGTCTCTCATCCCGCTTATTCCATACATCGTCTTCACTTCAGGTACGGCACTTATCGTGTCAGTCACTCTCTCCGTCGTGTCGCTGTTCGCTGTCGGAGCCTTAAGTGCGCGCTTCTCGCGTCTGCCGATGCTGTGGCGCGGTATGAGGATGGCCCTACTAGGCGGAGCGGCAATAGTCATGGGCGTCGCCATCGGAACGTTCATGCCTGCCGCGTAAAAAAGATATATGTCGTTAGATACTCAACTCTTCTATCTACTCAACAATTTGGCGGGGCAGTCTCAGCTACTCGACGGCGTTATAGTATTTCTCGCATCGTATCTCGCATACGTTTTAATCATCGCATTTATCGCCTTTGTACTTTTCTCTCAATATCAGAGACGCGAGAAACTGCAGATACTTTTTGTCGCTGGCGTCTCCACACTTATCGCGCGCTTTGGCGTCGCAGAACTCATCCGTCTTTTTTATCAGCGCCCGCGCCCTTTCTCGGTACTCGATAACGTACAACAGCTTCTTACGAGTAACGAGTGGTCGTTCCCCTCGGGACATGCCACATTCTTCTTCGCTCTCGCCACAGTCGTGTATCTCCATAACAAGAAATGGGGCATCGGCTTTTTCATAGCGACAATCTTTATGACGACAAGCCGAGTCGTAGCGGGAATTCACTATCCATCTGACATCGTGGGAGGGGCCATCATAGGCATAGCGGTTGCTTATACTATTTTCTATATCACACAGAGATATATATCCACCACCCACACGAAGTTGGTCGGCTAAGCTTGGCGGATAGGGGTATAATAGAGAGAATGGACTTCAAGAAAGCCCTCATCGTTTTCGTCTGTGCTCTGGTCACGCCGTTG